>JALNWR010000077.1 GCA_023230795.1 Candidatus Cloacimonadota bacterium | reverse complement strand
GGGACGGCATTTTAGATAGCAACCTACAGCTACACAAGGTTATAGAGTCCTGTAGGGACGGCATTTCAGATAGCAAACACCGACCAGTCCATAATCAGACTCTCGTAAAATGGGGGAATGCCTAGTGATGTTTACCTTGACAGAAAATACTATCAGCTAAGATTAGAATAATGTTAATCAAGGAGATGACCAATCATGGTAAGAAATCTATGGGATACTGATACTGAGAAAGCCTTCTTTTTTGAAGCTTTGGAAAAGATGACTCCACAGAAACTGTTTTATGCGCTCAACAACGAGTATTATGCATATATACCAAAAGGTGTGTCATCCCAGAACCAGACTCTTCAAAGCCGGAATTCATACATAGGAGCATTCACAGAGAAGTGGTGTAAGGATCTTTTTGACCCAATTGCCAGACAAATGAATTTGTTTGCAGTAAACAATGTGGTCTGCGAAGAAATCTGTCTATCAAGCAATTCCAATGCAGATTTGGCATTCTGCGTAACGGATAGCAAGATGCAGAAACCTGAAGACATAAAGCTTCTGTTTGAGGTCAAGATGAGCATCGTATCAAATTATAAATATTCTGAACCAAATAGCTTAACTTATGTAGGTGATTACAGCTCTCACAAAGGCCAGCCTTCGTTGTTACGTTCTGATTCTATGTTGAAAGCCATCGGAAAATCAATCAATGTAAGGGTCTCAAGCGTGGCCGGCCAAAAAATACCTTTAATTGTATTAGGGAATAGCCCTATAACTGATCACTATGTAAGCAAAGTAGATATGCTAAAAGAAAGTGGAGTAATTCAAGGTTTTTGGTCTCTTAGTCCAGATTCTTGCAAGTCAGAGTGCATTCGGGAAACACCGGAGAAAGGTTTTCTTACAATGAAGAATATAGATGATATTACAACGGCCTGCAATCGCTTGATAAACCAGGATCTAACCTATTTTTCTTCGATGCTTTCACGAAAAGAAATTGGAAAGATCATTCAGATCGCAAACTATGAGCCTACAGATGAGATGAAAGCAGATAAATTCTTACAACTTATTAAGGAGTAAAAAATGAGAACAATTGGTGGAACCAAGACAAGCTCCTTTGGAACCAGTGGAAGAATAAACCATGATTCTACTAAATTCTACGACTCAAAACTGTATTCTGAATTGCCAAACAATGTTATCACAGATTACAGCGAAAACAATGTGCCCGACGAATATTTGAACAAAATCATCTTAGGTTCGGCTGAGAACATGAAAGAACTGCCAGATAATTCAATACATTTGATGATTACATCTCCGCCATACAACGTTAGTAAAGAGTATGACGAGGATTTATCTCTGGATGAGTATCTCCTGTTTTTGGAAAACTCATTCAAAGAAACTTATAGAGTTTTAGTAAATGGTGGCAGGGCATGCATAAACGTAGCAAATCTCGGCCGAAAGCCGTATATCCCGCTTTCAGACTACATATCTATGATTATGCTGGACATTGGCTACAATATGAGGGGAGAGATTATCTGGAATAAAGCAGCAAGTGCCAGCCCATCAACAGCTTGGGGGAGCTGGTTAAGCGCAGCAAACCCAATTTTAAGAGATATTCACGAGTATATTCTTGTCTTTTCAAAGGGTGATTATTCAAGAAAGAAACAAAACAAGGAGAACACACTGGATAAAATGGATTTCATGGAGTGGACTAAATCTATCTGGACCATGAAATCTGAGTCTGCCAAGCGGATTGGGCATCCAGCTCCATTTCCGGAAGAATTGCCTAATAGACTAATTAACTTGTACTCTTTTAAAGATGACATTGTCCTGGACCCATTCATGGGCAGCGGGACAACGGCAATTGCAGCGTTTAAAGCAAACAGACGTTATGTAGGTTACGAGATTAGCCCTGAGTATATAGCCTTAAGCGAAAAAAGGATTAACAAGCATTTTGATCAGATGGATATATTATTTAATAAGGATTAACTCCAGCAGGGTCTGACATAAGCTTTTATCCCGAGAGATTAAGCTAAACTCACGAGTACAGGTGACAAGTTTATAGTAAACGGAAGTAACAACAATTATGAGGATCATAGGTTCAGGATACTGCCAAAAGCTATTAAGCCAATAATATAATTATAGACAGAATCCAGCAAGAACAGGAGCTATGATAGGTCACGGGGCGGCATTACAGACCGCCATCATCACCCATATCCCAATCCTCCTTTCACAGAAATATCGGATTACCCTCAAAAAAAAGCTTGACGGAAACAGCCTATTTGGCTACTTGGCCAAATACGATAACAGAGAGGAAGAGACAATGACCGATAATAAAGACTACGAACAGATGGCCGGGGTTTTCAAAGCCCTGGCGCATTCTACCCGACTGATAATCCTGGATAAACTCCGGGAAAAAGAGCATTGCGTCTGCGAATTGCAGGAAGTAATTGGCTCAGACATGTCCACCGTATCCCGGCATTTGTCGGTACTCAGGAATGCCGGCATAGTTTCCAGTCGCAAAGTAAACAATCAGGTGATATACTGGCTTCTGTACCCCTGTGTATTGGATGCGTTTCACTGTGTAATGGACATCAAAGCAAAAAGTTAGGAGTATATAGTCATGAATAAGAGTCTCAAAGAACTCAAGATCCTGGGGTTGATGCTGGGGATATTCCTGGCAGCTTACTTTGTCCCCTTTGCTTCTCCGCGCTTTCTTTCCGGATTGCACGAGGCCTTCTTTATGTTACAGGATTATGCTCGTCAGCATGTCCTTCTGTGTTTGATTCCGGCCCTTTTCATTGCCGGAGCCGTGAGTGTATTTATCAGCAAATCCGCGGTCATAAAGTATCTGGGACCAAAAGCTAACAAACTATTGGCCTATAGCGTGGCCTCGGTTTCCGGAGCTATCCTGGCGGTGTGTTCCTGCACCGTATTGCCTCTTTTTACGGGCATCTACAAACGCGGAGCAGGCTTGGGCCCTGCTGTGGCTTTTCTATATTCCGGTCCGGCTATCAACGTATTGGCCATAGTATTGACGGCTCGCATCCTGGGCCTACAGATCGGTATTGCCAGAGCGGTGGGAGCGGTGGTATTCAGCATTATCCTGGGGTTGATTATGCACTTCATCTTTCGCAAAGAAGAGCTTAAACGTCAGGGAGAATTTGCCTATGCTGATGCCGAAGAAGGCAGTCCGCTCTGGCAGAAGGTTATCTATTTTGCTTTGATGATCCTGATCCTCATCACTCTGACCTGGGCAAAGCCCGGCGGCCCTGATGCTGCTGCTTTCATGAAATTCATGTATGCTTACAAATGGATAATTTCAGGGATATTGGCCTTTGGTCTGGGTCTGTCTTTGGTGTTTATATACGGCTTTAAGCTTTGGAAGCTGCTGCTGACTGCCCTGGTGGTGACTGCTACGGGGATCTTATTCCCTTATCAGCCTCTCATCGCTTATATCATCGGCCTCACCATGCTGATAGCCTTCTTGAGTCAGGAAAAAGGTGAACTGAAGGATTGGCTGGATTCCAGCTGGAACTATAGCAAGCTGATCTTGCCTCTGCTTTTTGTGGGTGTGATGATCGCCGGATCGTTACTTGGACGCCCCGGTTACGAGGCCTGGATTCCTTCCTCCTGGGTGGAGACCGCAGTGGGAGGAAATTCCTTCGGAGCTAACTTCTTTGCCTCCATTTCCGGAGCCTTCATGTATTTTGCGACCCTTACTGAAGTCCCTATTTTACAGGGGCTTTTGGGTAGCGGAATGGGCAAGGGGCCAGCGCTGGCTCTTCTGCTCTCCGGACCCGCGCTGTCGCTGCCCAGCATGCTGGTGATAAATACGGTTCTGGGGCTGAAAAAGACCTCTGTCTTCATCGTTCTGGTAGTGATACTGTCCAGCATCACGGGATACATCTTCGGGAGCGTATTTGCATGATAGATGGCGCCCACAGGCATCATCTGTAGGCAAATCCTTGACTGAAATCCCTGTGATCTCATTGTGGTCTTTATGAAAAAGATCATCCATGTGGATATGGACGCCTATTTTGCCGCGATTGAGTGCCGTGAAGACCCTTCACTGAAGGGGAAGTGCGTGATCGTGGGAGGGCCTCCAAATAGCAGGGGAGTGGTTTCTACCTGTTCTTATGAGGCGCGCAAATATGGCGTTCACAGCGGAATGTCCTCTCATCAGGCTTGGCGGATTTGCCCTCAGGCGGTCTTTGTGCATAGCAATTTCCATCTGTACAAAGAGGTTTCCAGACAGGTGCGGGATATCTTTTATAGCTGGACAGACAAGGTGCAGCCGATGAGCCTGGATGAAGCTTATCTGGATGTGAGCGAGAACAAAATGGATGAGCCGGATGCGGTCAAAATTGCCCAGGCTATCAAAGATGAAGTGTATCGCACTACACAGTTAAGCTGTTCTGCCGGGGTGTCTTACAACAAGTTTTTGGCCAAGATTGGTTCGGACTTGAACAAGCCCGATGGACTCACTGTAATAACCAAGGAAAATGCCCGGGAGATTCTTTTCGCCCTGCCCATTGGCAAGTTTCATGGCATCGGCAAAGTAACCTCGGCCAGGATGAAGAAAATGGGCATCCACAATGGGGCAGACCTATATCAGAGAAGCCTTGAGGAGCTAATGCGCATCTTCGGTAAGGCTGGATTCTTTTATTACAACGCGGTGAGGGGCATAGATCAAAGAGAGGTTGTCAGCGTTTGGGAGCCCAAGTCTATCAGCTGTGAAAATACTTTTGAGGAAGATATTGCGGATCTGAACATCCTGCTTGATCAGCTCAAAAAGCTGGCAGAGCGACTCTCCAGCCGGATGAATCTGAACGACCTACGGGGGCAGAGCCTGGTGCTCAAGCTGAAGTATGAAAATTTCGAGCTTATCACCCGCAGCCTTATCTTACCCGAAAGCACTAATAAGTATCAGGTCTTGTATGAGTATGCAGAGCAGCTTTTGATCGCAAATTGGGATGTCAGCCGGAAGGTGCGGCTCTTGGGGCTGGGGGTGACGAAGCTGGATTGTGAGAGTGATAGCGAGCAGATTACGCTCGATCTGTAGCATATATAGCTACAGATGTCTGGAGATCATCACAATGTTCTGGTCCTTAGAAGTAGCGGTATTACTTCTTCAAAGGCAGGCTCACAAACACGGTGGTACCTTCGTTTTCCTTGCTCTTGATCCAGATATTGCCATGGTGCAATTCCGCTATCCTTCTGGAGGTAGCCAGCCCCAGCCCTAAGCCGCTGGAGCGATATTCTATGGTGCCGGATTTGTGGGCGTAAATCTCATTGAGTTCGTAAAACTTGCGGAATACATTCTTGATCTGATATTCGGGGATGCCGATGCCATTGTCTTGCACATAGATCACCACGCTGTCTTTGCCGTCGATCTTCTCCTGTTGGAAAGCGGCTTTGCGGGCTCCTATTACTATGGTACCAAAGTCGTTGGTAAAGCGGATGGCATTCAGCACCAGATTGTAGATCATCAGGTGCAAAGCTTCCCAGTTTGCCGAGATTTCAGGCAGGTCTTTTTCTATATCCGTACGTATGAACATCTTTCGCTTTCGGGACAGGATATCCACTTCCTGCTGAACCAGCTCCAGAATTTCCTTTAGCACTACCGGCGCCATATTCAGGCTCTTTTTGAGATTGTAGTTGTTCATGGTGGTGATGTCCCCCGTGGTAAGGATGAGTTTCTTCACCGAGCTTTCGATCTTGCCGATGATCTCCGTGCGTTCATCTTCGTCGGCATACAGGTTTCTTTTCAGTCTGGATACATAGCTCTGCAAGGTAGTGAGCGGGGTATTCAGCTCATGGGCTACTATAGCCATAAATTCATCTTTCAGCATTTCAAAGGCGTTCAATTCGCTGCTTTTTTGCAGGACGTTTTGATATAGCATAGCGTTTTTGATAGCAATGCTAAGCTGTTTGATAAACAGGGCGATGATCTCTTCTTTGAGATACATGGCGCGGGAGTTGTCATCCATATTATCCAGGTACAAGAAACCGAAGATATTGCCATCCACCGAGATCGGGGTGCAGAATATGGTATGCAATTGGTAATCCTGTACGCTGATGGCGCTTTTGAAGCGGTTATCTTCCTGGGCGTTTACGGTGCTCACCATTTCCAGGCTGGTTTGGGATAAGGAAAGGGCGGTTTTACTTACTCCGGAGACGTTGCTGAGTATCTGTTTGTCCTTGCTGATCTGCACTTTGTATATGTTGTTGCCATCACTATCCCGTTTGATTAGAAATCCACGGCTGCTATTGGTAAAGTCTATCGCGCTGGATACTATCTCATGCTCCAGATCGGAGATATCCACTATGCTCATGAGTTCATGTGATATTTCCATGAGCTGATTCATCTTATGGATTCGCATGGTGATTTCGGAATAGTCCTGTATGCGCACAATCAAGGAGGCAAGATGTTGCCTCATATTACGCATGATGGATATTTCCTGCTTGGTAAAGGGCAGCTCACCATCATCAGACAGCAGCAGGTATCCCACCCGTTTGGAGCCTGCCAGCAGCGGAATGATAGCCACATGGCGATTTTCGTGAACGATCTGCAGCATGTTGTCAAGCTTGAGAGCCCGCTCTATTTCTTTGCCCAGGAAAGGATCGAGAAAGCTGTCTTTTCTGTAATTGTGATTGATGAATTCCGTGTAGTTCTTGATGCGTTCCGAGTATTCCATCAGGAGGAATTGCCAGGGTGCCAATACTTCATTGATCCCTTTTTCCATGAGGAATTTGATCCTATCTACATTGTAAATATTGGTGATGTTAAAGAGCAATTCATTCCATTTGCGGCGCAGGTTTTTGGTCCGGGATTTAAGAGGGACCAGGTCAAACTTACGCAGGTTCTTGATATTATATAGATTTACACTCAGGTAATTAGACTTATCATCCTCTGGTATAGCCTTGGTAATATCGTCGAGATATTTCTGGTATTCCTGCAGGGCTTCAGCGGCCATTTCCTCCTGTTTGATCTCTACCAAGATCTGAATCCGGATTTGATGCAGATCCACGTTGAGCTGGTAGTAATCATATTCATGCCAGTCTGATAAGGCCTTGTTTACTCTTCGCAGTACATTTCTTAATGGTATGTTCGAAGAGAGCAGGTCCAGCTTTAACTGCATGATATCCAGACTGCAGAGCCAATATCTGTAGCTATGAGTCTGGGCTACCGCGCGGGCCTTGTCTATCAATTCCTGAGTCTTGACAAGATCTCCCAAACCGTAATGGCAGGAAGCTTCCAGGCAGTAAAAGACGGTGATGGCATAGTTGTTATTGACCTCTCCCGCATGCCTTAACGCGAGCTTTAGCTCACTCAGGGCTTTTTCATAATTGAATTCTGCCATCGCTATCAGGCTGAGGACATTGTGATGAAATTCTTCTTCATGCAGGTGTTTGAAGTTGATCTGGACGTTACTATTGAGCAATTTACGCAGCTTTTTGGGACTCTTCATCTCATACAGATAGTAAAAGTAAGTCTTGACCAAGGGGTTGATAGTGGTTAGTTTACCCTTTGTGAGTTCCGGCTTTTGCTCTATAATATAATCGTAATAATATCCGAAACCCTTGATCTTGCTCTTTGCCAGGGCCAGGTTGCGTTTCACCGAATCCATGTAAAATTCATTGTTGACGGATTCCATCACGCTTTTGCATGACAGTAGCAAACGCTCTGCTTCATGGAATTCTCCCATTTTGATCTTGGCCTCTCCCTGATTCAGCAGTGCCAGGGCTTTCATGGAAGTGAGATTGAGCTGTGTAGAATATTTGTAAGCCAGATGGGAGTAGCGGCTTGCCTCGTAAGTGTTGCCTTGCTTGAGATAGATATCCGATAAGTTGTTATAGATCAATCCCCAATAGCGGCGTATATTATAGCGTTTCCAGATGTTTAAGGCTATATTAAGGTGTTCGTCCGCCTCTTCAATATGCTTTTGATCGCTGTAAAATACACCCAGATCGTTGTGCATGGCTGCCAATCGAATCAAGACATTGTTATCATGCTCGGGCGGCAGCTTTTCCAGAAAGTCTTCCAGCAGTTTGATAGCGGTATCGGTCTCTTTTTTGATATTGTGATATACGGCTAATCTATCCACAAAGGCAATCTTAAGATCAAGGGGGAGCTCTGTGCCCAGGGCTTTATCCAGATATTGCTTTGCTTTTGGCAGGTCCGATTTGAGATAGACCTGTATAAAGCTGAGCCAGATAAGTAATTGCTGTTTGCCAGTAACGAGCAGCAGCTCGGCTTTTTCAAAGCTCTGCAGGGCCTGCTTGAAATCTTCGCGCAATAAATGAATAGTCCCGATGGCATAGTGTTTTTCAAATAGCTCCGGGATCAGCTCTGAATTTTCCAGCAGGAATCCGGCCCGCTCATAGAATCCCGTAAGCTCAGTTTTTTCCTGAAAAGTGCTGAGGTCCTGGATGATATCTTTGATGCTTACATTGGTTTGAGGATCAAAATCCAGCTTCAATACGCTGAGCATGGCTTCATAGGCCTGAGCCTGCTCATAGTCTTCGCTAAGCATATCTTTCAAGACTAAGTAATAGTGTCTTGCAGACTGCAGGTCTTTAGCGAGCTTGGAGTTTTCGATCAAGCCCAGACAGGTCTGTCTGTCATTAACCTTTCTATTACAGAAATACTGTAACAGCCGTTTTGAAACCAATACATGGACTTTTTCGTCACTTTCCTCAAACATCCGGTCTTTGGCTTCCCGGAAACTAAAGCTATAGTACTTTCCATCCTTGTTCAGAATCTCGTTGTAATGTGCGTCGTTGAGCAGATTGTACAGCTCGATATCTTGCAGTTTCAGGATAAAGATCATCAGTTCACGGCTGAGTGGGGTCTGTACAATGCTGAGCTTTTGCAGGTGAGCGTAGTTCAGAGTGGTGAGATGACTCATGCGCGAGTAGATCGAATGCAAGAGCCGGGAGGGTAATAGATAATCCTGCAGGTCCTGGGGAAACTTAACCTCATCCTCCAGAGCGATACTCTGTTTTTGCACCAGGTCTATGAGAATCTCTCTGATGAAATGCGGATTTCCCGCCGAACGATAATGCAGCTCGTCTATGAACTTATCAGGCGCTTTTATGGGTAGCAGCCGGTTGATATAGGATTTGCTCTCGCTCATGTTTAAGAAGGGGATATTGATCAGCACGGTGTGGTCGATCTGGTTCACCTTGTTAAAGTCATTGCAGGAGAGCAAGATCATCATCCGGTTTTGCACCAGAAAAGGAGAGATGTAATTGATAAAATCTATGGTGTGCCGGCTTACAAATTGAAAGTTGCGGATGATAAAAATCACGGGCTTGCCGTGTACCAGCTGGAGCAATAAATTCTGGACACTGGCAAAGTCGCTTTTAAGGTCTTCTGCGGATTGTGTCAAAGTCTTTGCTTCCTGTTCACTGGCAAAAAGATAGCGTTTGAATTTGGATGAAATCTGCTGCAGCGACTTGTACTCTGATATCTCTTCTTTACTCAGAGATTGCAGATACTCCTTGATTAAGGCGAAAAAGGCTTCATGATCTGAACGGGAGCAGGTGTAGTCAAAGAGAAAGAATTCTCCTCCCAAGAGATGATAGCGAAAGAGCGAGAGTATGCTGTCTTTGCCCAAGCCGTCTCCACCAATCACAGAGACTATCTTGCCATTAGATTTCGTTACTGCCGGCACGAAGTCCAGGATTTGATGGGAATAGTTTTCCCGGACTATGTAGCTATTGAACCTCATGGTGTTTATTACAGACCAGGAGGCGGAGAAGGGGTATTGATCATGATGGATGCGATTTATGTATCCAATGATCTCTTTTCCGCTTTTAAAACGGTTCTGCGGATTCCTCTCCAGCAGCCTGAGGATGAATTTCTCCAGTTCCGGAGGGATGTTTTTATTCAGCTCGGAAGGGAAGTTTGGGATAAAGTATTGATGTCCTCCGGTGATCAGTGCGTTTATCTGATCTATGCTAAAGGGAAAGGAGCCCGTGCAAAGCCTGTACAGCATCACGCCCAGGGCATAGAAATCACTGCTTTCCGAGGGCTGTTCTCCCAGATACAGCTCCGGAGCCAGATATGGCAGAGAGCCCGAAACGTGTTGGGTATCCCGGCCAGGATCGATCTTGGAGAAGCCATAGTCAATCAGCTTTACCGTGATCTGAGATTTTTCCAGATGGTAAAGCACATTCTCCAATTTCAAATCTTTGTGGAGGATGTTTTGCCGATGCAGAGCGTGTAGGGCATAGCAGGTTTGCACCACAATATCATAAATAAGATTCACTCTTGATTTTGAAAAGCGGAAGTTTGCCAGAGTCTTGCCTTCAAAGTACTCGCTGATGAAATAGATGTGATCGCCTACATGCCCAAAATCCACCACGTGTGAGAGATTGGGATGCTCGATCTTGGTGATGTGGTGCATATCTTCCGCACTAAAATAGCGGTAGAGCTCTTCCGAGGAAAGATATTGAAACAGTTTCAGGGTATAGATGCGGTCTGTGCGTATATCCCGCACCTTGAACATATTAGCCCAGCTACCAGAGCCCAGGCTTTCCAGCACTTCATAGCGGTGATCTATATACATTAATTACTCCAATCTGCTATACTACCCCCATTTTTGTAACCTTACTGCAAGTGTCAATCTTTATCTTTGGAACATATCATAAGCGTGTTTCCAACGCTTGTGCACCCAAAACCAATGATCCGGATATTTGTGAATATAAGTTTCTGTAATGGCAATGATCTGCGACAGCACTTGCTCATAATTTTCCTCCTTATCTTCCAATTCCGGATGATAGATCATGGGCGAAAATTCAAAGCAGAGCTTGTCATCCTCTGTGCGGACTACAAAGCCGGGTATGATGGGGATCTGGTATCTTAGCGAAAGCTTTGCCACCCCTTTCCAATGTGAAGCGGGATAAGATAGGAAATCCAGCACCAGGCCGCGAGAGCCGGCATTTTGATCTGCCAGGATGGCTATCACTCTGTTTTCTTTCAGATCGATAAGAATATCTCTCAAGCCGCGTTTCATGTCTATCAGACGCAGACCGCTGCGCTTTCTGATGGCATTTGTATAATCGTCGAATAAGATATTACGCTGTTTTTTGATGATCACGCTTAAGGGGATTCCTTTCAGAGGCAGGATGCGGGCTGCTTCCCAATTGCCAAAGTGGCCGGTGGCCAGGATCGCTCCCCGTCCCTTGGCCAAAGCTGCATCGATATGCTCTCTGCCCTTGATCCGGGTTTTCTGGCTGAGATCGGCATCGCTCATCAGATACTCTTCGATTATATTCAGGCCCATCTGTCGGTAAATCCCTTTCAGTACCTTTTTGATGCGCCGCTCCGACCAGTCGGGATATACTTTTTTGAGTTGGGTAGAGGCTACATCGCGCCGAATCCCCAGGCCGTAACCAAAACAGTAGAACAAGCCCAGGATCAAAGCCCTGCTCAGGCGATATGGCAAAAGCTTCAGCAGGGCAATCAAAGCCCTGAAGGGGTAGTATTCGGCGGCGTTGATCAGGTCTTTACGGCTCAAAATTCCCTGCGCCCGATCAAGCCATGGCGGCAAGCTTGTTCAATATAATGTTTTTGGATACCACCCCGATGGATGAATCCACAAGCTCTCCTTCTTTGAAGAAAAGCAAGGTGGGTATGCTCATCACTCCATGTTTACCAGCCAATTCCGGATAGTCATCCACGTTCAATTTGCCCACCGTGATTCCCTCTTCTTCCTTATGGATCTCCTCGATGGTAGGACTGATCATTCTGCAAGGGCCACACCATGGTGCCCAAAAATCTATTATTACCCGCTTTTGGGAAATTATTTCATTGAAGTTTTTGTCGGTTACCTCTATCAGCATTTTATGCTCCTTAAATCTTTTGTATATATCTATAAGATAATGCTGATGGCACTTTTAGGCAAATCCCAAAACTAAATATGTCGCCTTGCAGAGGCTAATCCGCTGTTTTACAAATTGTTAATCGTAGAGATGGCTAAGCCGGATTATATACCCGGACTATGCTGCCCCTTTCGATGTCGTGGAGATGACGTGT
>JALNWR010000076.1 GCA_023230795.1 Candidatus Cloacimonadota bacterium | reverse complement strand
CTTCGGTCTCACATTACTGTAAACTAATCTCTAACATACCGCTTGTTTTAAACAAGGCAAATTCGCCTGATAGGGACAGTACGTCAAATCCCCGGCTGGTTTTTCATGTAAACTCCAAAAATCGGTTTTCATGTAAAATGGCGTCCCTATGGAGCTATGGTGGAGCATCGCATCATCCGGCTATGTATCGGAGCTTGTCATAGCTCCGAAATTCCCCTCCCGGGACGAAGAGCAGGAGCGCAGGAATGCCTGCTTATCTACACTATGCGGGCAGGCCAAAAATCTTACTTGACTGTTTATCTATCTAAAAAAACATGTGGATATGAAGAAACCGAAAGCGAATGCCAGTATCTATTTCCTTGCGCGCAAATACCTTGCCGGTAGGAGTGCTCTGGGCATTAGCAGGGATTATATCCTTACTTTGATTGGCATTACTCTGGGCGTGGTGGCTTTGATCACTGTGAGTTCGGTGATGAATGGCTTTCGGGAGGACATCAGCGGCAGGATTATCGGAACTCTTTCGGAACTAAGGCTTTCAAAGCCGGAAGGCGGCCTGCTTGAGGATTATCAGCCTATCATTCAAAAGCTGGAAGAGCAAGGATTTACTGCGGCTCCGGTGGCCCGCACCGAATTGCTGCTCAGAAACGGGCAAAAGTCTGCCCCTGCGGTGGTCTTTGGCATCGATCCCTATCGGCACAAAGCGGTGAGTCCTCTGCTGAATCAACAGAGTCAAAAAGATGCTTTGCATGGGATACTTGCCGGTGATCTTCAGCCGGAAAGCTTCAACGAGGGCGGAATAGCCCTGGGCTCCGGATTGGCCGGGGAAATGGGGCTGTATGTGGGCGACGAGGTGCAGCTCATCTCGCTGCTCTTTAATCAACCCACGCCTTTTGGCCTGATGCCCATGGTAAAAAAGCTGAGGGTGAAGGCGATCTTTGCCGCCGGAATGCCGGAGTATGATCAGAGCTACTCTTATGTGCCGCTGCCTATAGTGCAGGCTTTCAATTCTTATGACCATCAGGTGGATTACATCGAAATCCGCAGCTCGAATCCGCAAAAAAGCCGACAGCATCAAGCCCGGCTCAGTTCGCTTTTTCCGGAATATAAGATCGAGGATTGGAGCAGTTTCGATGCCTCGCTGTATGGGGCCATCCGCTTTGAAAAATACCTGATGTTTGTGATCTTGCTATTTATGTTTATCATTGCCAGCTTCAATCTTACCGGTAATCTGCTGAAAATGATCAGTCAGAAAAAGTCGGAACTGGGCTTGCTCAAAGCCTTGGGCTACAGGGGGGAAGAGCTCAGGAAACTCTTTATGTATCAGGCCATGATGATCTGCACTATGGGCATAGTCCTGGGGATAATCCTCAGCACCATCCTGCTGGTGATACAGGATAAAACCGGGCTGGTCAAGCTGGATCAGGCCATTACTCTGCCCGTGAAGATGCAGCTTACGGATTATCTGCTGGTAATCGCTGTATCCTATCTGCTCACTTGGCTGAGCGTGCTGTTTCCCCTAAACAATCTAAAGAAAATTAACGCGGTGGAGCTTATCCGCCGGAATGCATAAAAAAGAGGTACAATTATGAATCGCAAAGACGCTTATCGCATCGCCATCGAGGCAGAAATCCGTTCCCAGAATCTCTACAAGGCCCTGGCCAAAAGTTTTAATAATGCAGAAACTGCACAATTTTACAATCAGCTGGTGCAGTATGAAACTGATCACGAACAAAAGGTGCGCGGGCTGTATGCCAAGGAATTTCCCGGCCAAAAGCTGGAGCTGATCGGAAATCTGGACATGCAAATGGAAGGCCTCAAGCTGGACGACCCCAAAGCTGTGCTGGAATTTGCCATCTCTCGCGAAGAACTGGCCCAAAACATCTATCTCAAGCTCGCTGAGCAGAGTGAAGATGCGGATACCAAAGCGCTATTAGAACAGCTTGCCCGGGAAGAAGAGCTGCACAAAGAACTGCTTTTTGCCGAGATTGAGAAGCTGCACGGCATCCTGCAGTGGTACGACTCTTCTGAACTTGACGGCTTTATGGAACATTAAGCTTGCTCGAAAACCAAAGCGATCTCTTTGAAGAGCAGGAGCTGGGCACGCGCCAGGCACCGCTGGCGGAGAAGCTACGCCCGAAGGTATTGGATGAGCTAAAGGGGCAGGAAAAGCTCGCTGCGCCGGATTCCCTGCTGGCGCAGATGATAGCCACCGATAGCTATCACAGCTTTATTCTCTGGGGCCCGCCGGGTAGCGGGAAAACCACCATTGCCCGCATCATCGAAGGCTCTTCTTCCTTGCGCTTTATCCATTTCAGTGCGGTGATGTCCGGCATCAAGGATGTGAAAGCGGTGATGAAAGAGGCGGATTATCTGCATCGCACTGCAGGGGAGCGCAGCCTGCTTTTCATCGATGAGATTCACCGTTTCAATAAGTCTCAACAGGATGCCTTCCTGCCATATGTGGAAAGCGGGGCTATCATCCTGATCGGAGCCACCACGGAAAACCCTTCCTTCGAAGTGATTCCGGCTCTGCTCTCCCGTTGCCATGTCTTTGTATTGGAAGCTTTGCAGGAAGAAGACCTGGCCGAGATTCTGCGCCGGGGCTTTAAAGAGTTAGATCTAAAGATCGATGAAGAGGTCATTGGCTGGATGGCGCAAAATAGCGGGGGCGACGCGCGGCGGGCGCTGAACGAGCTGGAGCTCATCCAGGGCTATCTGCAAGAAAATCCCCATCCTGAAATTCAGGTGCTGGCCAATGCTCTGGCCAAAAAGACCATGTTTTATGACAAGAACCGTGAGGAGCATTACAACCTCATCTCGGCCTTGCACAAATCTATGCGCGGCAGCGATCCTCAGGCCGCTTTATACTGGCTGGCGCGCATGCTGGAGGCGGGAGAAGACCCGCGCTATGTGGTGCGCCGCATGATCCGCTTTGCCAGTGAAGATATCGGCCTGGCAGATCCCAATGCGCTTATTCAAGCTCTGGCCGCCAAGGATGCCCTGCTCTTCATCGGTATGCCGGAAGCCAGCAATGCCCTGGCCCAAGCTGCGGTCTATCTGGCTACAGCACCCAAGAGCAATAGCCTCTATAAGGCCTACGGCGCCGCTGCCGAAGATGCCCGTAAAACCAGCCACTACGGAGCTCCGCTGAATATCCGCAATGCCCCCACTAAGCTGATGAAAGACCTGGACTATGGCAAAGGCTATAAATACGACCACGATTCCGAACATAAATACCACTATGAGAAGTATTTTCCAGAGCAAATGCAGGAGCAGGTCTATTATGAACCCGGCGAATTTGGCTTTGAAAAGGATATCGCTAAACGGATAGCGTGGTGGGAGAAGTTGAGGGATAGGTAGAGGGGATAGGATCAGTTGTTTAGGATGGAGCAGTCCTCAGACACTAAGCATATTATAATCAATAGCTGTTTCGATAAATTTCAGAGTATTTACGTATTTGCTACGAAAGTTCTTATCGAGCTCATTTAGTGGAGGCATTGCGTTCTTTATCCTTCGAAGTGCATCTTCTTTGTCTGTCCTGTGGTTGTAAGGTATTCCCCCAAAAAATCGAGTTCTAATGTCTATAATAGCAATTAAAGATATGATGTTAGCCATTGCAGATGTCCAGGTATCTCGTTTTTCAGATTTGCAACATTCGCTTCAAAATCGGGATCACGGTAATATAGAATTGCCATTATAGTCATCTCAGGAGCTCATACACAGCAAAAATGATTACTTGTGAATAGCTTTACTGCGTCATAATATCGTGGCTTTCTGCAGCCTCTTTTTAAAAAATGCATAGCGAACACAATTGATCAGGGCAGAAAGGCATGACCATTCAGGCTGCATCAGCCCTTTGCCATACATTTGATTTCAATTCGTTTTTAACTCGAGCTGACTCGAAGCCTCGAGTGGATTCGAGTTAAAAACGAATTAGCTGCAAGTTCAAAGATAGTGGGAAGAGAGGCTTGGAGGAGAGAATCAAGCGAAATCTATTGATGCTGGCTCAAGATGAAGGCTGAACCAGTTTTTATGATATTAGATGAAAGACAGCTATAGATGCTGAGCTAAAGAAAAAGGCAAGCAATATTTATCATAGATAAGATGCGAGAAAGCGTATATCTTTGTTTTGCCTTGAAAGACTTTAGCTGGTGGCTTTAGCCGCCATTCACTTAACTAACACGCGCGACAAGACTTTTTCCCCGCCTTTGAAGGCGGGGCATCCGCAGCTATATTTTCTATTTCCCTGAGCGGTTTTGATTTGGCAGCGAAAGGGACAGATAGCGAGTCTATGCCCTTTCAAGGTATATCCCGGTGATAGCTAAAGCTTGCGGTATTGTTTCTCTCTCTCTCTCTCTCTCTCTCCCTAATGTATAATCAGATAGAGCTCAATTCGTAGTGCGCCTGTATAATGCATCGTAAATTCAGAAATATAGGTCCGTGTGCCTGGCCTTAAAAGGCCAGGAAAAGTCTTGGCCGGACAGCTGCCCCGCGATGTGCCGGTTGAAACCGGCACCTAAAGTCTTTCAAGGGGGGTAGATTATCGGTATTTCTAAAGTCTTTCAAGGAGGGTAGATTATCGGTATTTCTAAAGTCTTTCAAGGAGGGTAGATTATCGGTATTTCTAAAGTCTTTCAAGGAGGGTGGATTGTCGGTATTCCTAAAGTCTTTCAAGGAAAGCGGATTCTTTGTATTTAATGAAACTTGGTCTAATCGTCTTTCAAATAATGTATATTATCTTGAAAAGAGTCATTATATACAAGCAAGTTGCTCTCCCCAATATAATCTGTGCATATCCGCCCGATCTGCCCAATCCGCGTTCCATCAAAAATCTGTGCATATCCGCCCGATCCTCCCAATCCGCGTTCTATCAAAAATCGTCTCAATCCATTCAATCGATCCAATCTGCGTTCTATGAGTGCCCTATAAACCCCTGAGGGGAATAACCCCAAAAAAACCCCTTGACAAAAGCTCCCCTTCTATAGACCTTGCAAAGCTATACTATAAAATAATATAGGCGGATCATCCGCATGGAGAACAGTAATGGATTACCTTTTTGCAGAGATTGAAAGAAAGTGGCAGCAGGTCTGGCGGCAGCGCCGGATTGCCAACGCTCAGGACTTTTCGGACCGACCCAAGTACTATGTGCTATCGATGTTTCCTTATCCTTCCGGGGTTCTTCATATCGGTCATGCCTCAAATTATGCCATCGGTGATGCCATCACGCGCTTGAAGATGATGGAGGGCTATAACGTCTTGCAGCCCATGGGTTATGATTCCTTTGGCATGCCTGCGGAAAACTATGCCATTACCCACAATTCTCATCCCAAGATCACCACCGAAGAGCACATTGCCGATATGCGTAAGCAGTTCGATGGCATGGGCTTTTTCCTGGATTGGGAGCGCGAGGTCAGCACCTGCCGTCCGGATTATTATCATTGGGGGCAGTATATCTTCCTGAAGATGTATGAGAAGGGCTTGGTTTACCGCAAAAAGAGCTTTCAAAATTGGTGTGAAACCTGCGTGACGGTCCTGGCCAATGAACAGGTGGAAGACGATGCCTGCTGGCGCTGTGGCTCTGAAGTGATCCAAAAAGAACTGGACCAATGGTATTTTAGGATCACGGATTATGCTGAGGAATTGCTTGATTTTTCGGATGTGATTCAGTGGCCGGAGCGGGTGATGACTATGCAAAAGTATTGGATTGGCAAAAGCGAAGGTGCCCGCATCGATTTTATCCTGGAAGGCAGCCTTGAAAAGATTCCGATCTTTACCACCCGTCCGGATACCATATTTGGCGTTACCTTCATGGCACTGCCTCCGGAGCATCCGCTGGTGCAGACCTGGTTGGCCAAAGAGCCGGATAACAGCATATTGCAAAGCTTCTGCAAAAAGGTCATGAACGAAGATAAAATGCTGCGCTCCAGCGCCGAAAGCGTGAAAGAAGGTGTGTTTAGCGGCCGCTATTGCATCAATCCCTTAAATGGTGAGAAGGTGCAGATCTGGATCACAAATTACGTGCTGATGGATTATGGCACGGGGGCTGTGATGGCAGTTCCGGCGCACGATCAGCGTGATTTTGACTTTGCCAGGAAATACGATATCCCCATCAAGATTGTGATTCAGAATCAGGATAACTCTCTGAAATTGGAAGAGATGACCGAGGCCTATATCGAGCCCGGTATCATGAGCGCTTCTGCTCATTTTGATGGTCAGGACAGCGAAGCCGCCCAAGCCGCTATCACACGCTGGGTGGAAGAAAAAGGCTGGGGGGTGGGAACCACTACTTACAGACTGCGAGATTGGGGCATTTCCCGGCAGCGCTATTGGGGCAATCCCATTCCTATGATCCACTGCCCGAGCTGCGGCATTGTCCCCGTTCCGGATGAGGATTTGCCGGTGCTTTTGCCGGATGAAGTGCAGGTGGGGCAGACCACCTCCAATCCTTTGCTCAGTGTGCCGGATTGGCTGAATGTAAAGTGTCCCGTTTGCGGTGAAGATGCCCGCCGGGAGACCGATACCATGGATACCTTTGTGGATTCTTCCTGGTATTATGCCCGCTACACGGATGCGCACAATCAGGACCTGCCTTTTGACCCCGCCAAAGCGGATTACTGGCTGCCGGTGGATCAATACATCGGGGGGATCGAGCACGCCTGTATGCACCTTTTGTATGCCCGCTTTTTCTACAAATTTATGCGGGACATGGGCTGGGTGAAAGGCAATGAACCCTTTGCCCGTCTGCTCACTCAAGGCATGGTGCTCAAAGATGGCGCCAAGATGAGCAAGTCCAAGGGCAATACGGTGGACCCTCAATACATCGTAGATCGCTTTGGTTCGGACACTTTGCGGGTCTATCTGCTCTTTGCTTCCCCTCCGGAAAAGGATGTGGAATGGAACGATGAAGCGCTGATGGGCGCCTATAGGTTCCTCAGTAGAACCTACCGCCTGATCCAGGGTAATCTGTCCGCGATCCAAAAAGGCCTACAAGCTGAGCAGATATCAGGCGAGCTCTCGCCGGAATTGAAGGACTTGCGTTTTAGCACTCACCACTGCATCCAGAGATGGCTTGAGGACTCTCTGCAACGCATGCAATACAATACCGCCATCGCCGCAGTGATGGAGCACCTGAATCACTGTGTGGCCATCAAGACTATAGATAAGCTAAACGGTGCTGAACTGGCTGTTTATGCCCAGGCCTGCAGCATCATTGCCCAGCTTCTGTATCCCTTTGCTCCGCATATAGCGGAAGAGCTTTGGCAGATGATGGGGCATGAGAGATTGCTGCACGAAAGCGGCCTGCCATCCTATGAAGAGAAATACCTGGTGCAAGACACGCTCACGTATGTGATACAGGTGAATGGCAAGATCAGAGGCAAGCTGGAAGTAGCGCCGGATATCGATACCGGGCTTTTGCAGGAAATGGCTCTGGAAGTGGAGAATGTAGTCCGCGCTCTGGAAGGTTTTGAGATCAAGAAGGTCATCGTGATTCCGGGTAAGATGGTGAGCATCGCTGCCAAGCCCAAAAGCTGATACTGAAGGCAGAAGCCACAAATCTTCGGCTGGAATTGAGGAAGGAATCCAATTATGAAAGCTTACCACATAGAATCTTTTAGCAAGGACAGATTGGGTGAGCTGCAGGGCGATTTCAGCTTCTGGTGCGATCCCTCTCTTCCCTTTGGACGCATCAAGCTGCAGCAGTATCTGGCCAATCCCAATGCAGAAGAGGATGATGTCCTGTGGCTTTTTGCTCGCTCGGATCAGGGAATCATCGGCTATCTGGGCTTGCTGCCGGATTATGTGTGTCTGGAAGGTCGCCGGCAAAAGATCAATTGGCTCAGCTGCTGGTGGGTGCATCCCAGCTATAGAGGCACGGGCCTTAGCGATGAGCTGATCCACAAGGCTTTTGAAATCAATGAGCATATAGCGATCAATTCTGGTACCCCCATATCTTTTGGTAAGATGTTGAAACACCACCAGATGAAGAGCTACACTCAGCGGGAGCGGAGCTTTTATCTGGGCAATCTCAATGCCGCTGTTCTGAAAGATTTTGGCCTTCTGAATCCTCTAATGAAAGCTATTCTGCCCTTGGGACAAGCTATTCTGGCTGCGGTGTATAAACTCAAACTACGCTCCTGGCTGAAAGGCCGTCAGACTTGCCAGCTGGAGCTTGAGTATTTGAATCAGCTGGACTTAGAATCCCTGAGCTTTTTGCAGGAGCATTGGCAGCAGGATTTTACCCTTCATAGCCGGGAAGATTTTGAGTGGCGGAGTAAGAACCTGATTTACTCCCCCCGCCTCAGGGGAATCAAGCCCGTGCGCAAGACCTATTTTGGCAATCTGGGTTACTCTCATCAGAGCTTCAATCTGAAACTAATGCATGACGGCGAAATGATCGGCTATCTGAATCTCGTGATCTCAGATAATATCTTGAAGCTGCCCTTCTTCTATCTGAAAAGCGGCTATGAGAAGCAGTTCATGACCTGGCTGGGCAAAGTGGTATTATACAATGATATCCAGGTGATCTACAGTCAGCATCCCGGCTTTAATTCCTTGATGCAGCGGCAGCGGTTCCCCCGTTTTTACACCAAATCATACCAGATGTCAGTGCTGATTTCGCCTGCTTTACAAAGGCTTGAAAGCGGGAAAGTGGTGCAGGATGGCGACGGTGCTTTTTAAATCGCTCAGTCTTTTCCCGCTCAGGGGCTCGCATTTGCTGCTTTACTATCACCGGGTGGGCGAGGCTGGAGCCGAGTTTTATCCGCAGGGAATGCAAAGCGAAGAGCTATTGCAAGCGGTGCAGGGCTTTCAAAAACTGGGCTTTCGCTTTTGTTCCTTGAGTGAGGCCTATCAAAAAGCGGGGTCAGATAGAGAGCTCAGCATCAGCCTTAGCAGCGATGACGGCCTGGCCTGCAATCACGAAACAGTGCTGCCTATAGCAAAGGATTGTGGCATCCCACTCACCCTGTTTGTGATAGGTAAATGCCTGGATAACAAAGCTCTGGCCTGGAATCATAAACTTATCCAGATTCGGAAAAATAGCACGGAAGATCAGCTGCAAGACGCTCTTGCCAAACTGGGCTCCCGCTTTTGCATTTGCGAGGAAGGCACTCTCAGCCAAAGGCTTTTCAGCGTGGCAGACAGCAAGAAGGACAAGCTGATGGACCTGCTCTGGGAGCTCTTTTGCCCCGAGACTCAAACTGAATATCTGCAGCGCACGAAGCCCTTTCTGAGCGCAGAGCAGATGCGGGATTTGGAGAACAACGGAGCTGAATTTGCCCTCCATAGCCACAGCCATGCCGATTTCAGCCGACTCAGCTATCCCCAGATGCGAGCCGAAATCAAGCAAAATCAAACGCAGTTATCACGCTATATCCACCGTCCGGCCCCGTTCTTTGCCTTTCCTTATGGACGCCAGTGCAGTGCAGACCTGATCCCTAAGCTCTGCCGTGATATGAATCTTAAAGCCGCTCTGGGCTTCCGCTACCGCATTTGTGACAACCGCCGGCAGAATGCTCTCTGGCAAAGAATCCCTTTGGAAAATGCCGATGTATTGAGCTTTGAGCAGCTGCTTTTGCGGCCTGTAGCCAGGCTTTTCCGGGCTCATTGAACCCCCCAGACTGCAGAAAGTTCTTGACAGTATTCCCCCTTGTAAAATCATAATAGTTAGGCTTAAAAAATAGTCTTTAAGGAGAAATTAGAATATGTTAAAGACATCTATCGCTCCCGATGGCAGAGAGTTCCCTCTCCCCACCGAAGAAGATAACGCTAAGGAACGAGAACTTTTAGTTAAAATTACCAAAGAACAGCGCGCCAAAGGCAGAAAGATCGTTGCCGTGCAAGGTCTGGGCTTTGTAGGCTGCGTAATGGCTGCAGTAGTAGCCGATGCTACAGATAATGACGGCAATCCCATTTACTACGTACACGGACATCAACGCCCCTCCAAGCGCTCTTTCTGGAAGGTCCCGGTGATCAATGCCGGCGAGACTCCGGTGAGCTCCTCCGATCCTGAAGTGCCTGAAATCTTTCAACGCACAGTAGTGGAAAAGAAGAACTTCCGCGCCACCAGTGAAGACAGCGTGTATGGCCTGGTGGATATCGTGGTGGTGGATATCCAGCTGGATGCCACCAAGCCTGCTTTTGGTCAGGCCGAAAAAGGCTATTGCGATATCACCGCTTTCAGAGAAGGAATCCGCATGCTGGGCAAGCACATCAATCCTGAATGCATGGTTTTGGTAGAGACCACCGTGCCTCCGGGAACCTGTGAAAAAGTGGTCAAACCCATTTTGGAAGAAGAATTTACCAAGCGCGGTATTGATGTCACCCAAAATCCTCCTTTGGTAGCACATTCTTACGAACGGGTGATGCCCGGCTCGAAATATGTAGCCTCCATCCGCGATTTCTGGCGTGTATTCTCTGGCGTAAACCAAAAGAGTATCGATATGTGCCGTGAATTTCTCTCTGATGTGCTGAACGTGGAAGAATTTCCCCTTACGCAGTTGGACAGCACCAATGCTTCCGAGCTTTCTAAGACCATGGAAAATAGCTATCGTGCCACCAATATTGCCCTTACATTGGAATGGGCGCGTTTTGCCGAGCAGATCGGAGTGGACATCTTCAAAGTCCGCGATGCGATCCGCAAACGCAAAGGCACTCATGACAACCTTCTGCGCCCCTCTTTGGGTGTGGGTGGATATTGCCTGACCAAGGACCCTGTCCTGGCAAATTGGGCTATGGGCGCTCTCTTTGATCTTCCCGGCGAACTAACGGTGGCGATTAACAGCGTGAATATCAACGATACCATGCCTTTGCACACCATTGATCTGATCAAAAAGGAATATAACGAGGTCAAAAACCTCAAAATCACCCTCCTGGGCGTGAGCTATCTGGAAAATGTGGGTGATACGCGCCACAGTCCCTCCAAGACTTTGGTGGAATTTCTGCGCAAAGACCTGGCCCGGGTGCGAGCGCACGATCCTTATGTGGAGCATTGGGACGAGCTGGAAGAAGTAACTGTGGAAAAAGACCTGCCTGCAATCCTGGAAGGTGCTCAGGTGGTGATCTTTGCCGTGGGACATGATCAATACAAGAACATAGAACCCAAAGAACTGGTCGATATGTGTAAGACCCGGCCTCTCATCATAGATTGCTCAAACTTCCTGGATGACGCTACAATCAATAAATACAAAGGCCTGGGCTGCAAAGTACGCGGTGTGGGTAAAGGGCATATCGTATAACAGAGCATAATGCAATAGATTCTGCCAGGCTATTCTGGCTTTGGCAGTACAGATATGGGGCGAGGAAACTTCGCCCCTTTTTTGGTATAAAAGATGGATATGGATGACGACCGGCAGCTTTATGCTGCAGAGATCAAAGAGCTTTTGCACGAAAGCCTCAGCCGGAAGATAAAAGGGGAATTTTCTGCCCATTCGGATGACCCCGTATTTATCACCCGGGAAAGCTATCCCATGTTTACCAAAATCGACAATCTTCCGCTGTATCCAAAGTATATTCCAGAGCTAATTCTCTCCTGGGCAAAGCTTGATACTGTTCAAAACTTCGTCCCCGAGGACATCCTGGTGCTGGATTTGGAGACCACCGGCCTGGGGCGCGGGCAAACTGTGGCCATCATGATCGGCCTGGGCTATTACCAGGATGGAGAGTTCTTTGTGGAGCAGATCTTTCTGCCCGATCCCGATGCGGAAGAACACAGCTTTGACCGTCTGCGCCAGCTTTGTGAAAGCCGCTGCCTCTTGATAACTTTCAATGGCAAAAGCTTTGATGTGCCGGTGCTGGAATCCCGGCTGCTATATCATCAGATCTGGCTGAATCTCAGGCAGATGCAGCACCTGGACCTGCTGCACATCGCCAGAAGGCTGTGGAAGCGTAAATTGCCCTCCTGCGCCCTGGAAACCATCGAATATTACGTTTTGGGCCATATCCGCGATCAAGAGCTGGATATGGCGGGTGGCGATATCCCTCAAACCTATTTTCACTATCTCACCACCGGAGAAACCGAGCTGATCAAACGCATCTTTGTGCACAATCATCACGACATCCTGCATACGGCAGCG
>JALNWR010000075.1 GCA_023230795.1 Candidatus Cloacimonadota bacterium | reverse complement strand
TCCTTTTTGCTGTCCATCCCGGCTATCCTGGCGGCCAATCTCTCTGAATTTTCAGCTTTGATCTCGCTTGATACCAGGGTTCTGGGCATTTATCTGGCTGGATTTATAAGCTCCTTTGTGGCCGGATATTTAGTGATTGCCGTCCTCATTCGCCTGATTCAGGCAGGATCTCTAAAATACTTTGCTTATTACGTGTGGCTGGTCGCTATAACTTCGATAACTTTTATCTTGATGTCATAATGGCTGAGAATATAAACGCTCTGAATTTTGCCTCACACCGGCCAAGTCTGGGGCAAAACTATCTCATTCAAGGTAGTGATGCCCATTTGATAGATAAGGTGCTGGATAGGATCAAACGCTCGCTGAGCCAAGAAAACGAGATTGATATCTCCATAGTATATGGCGATGAGATCAAAGCCGCTGAGCTGGGAGAATATCTGGATACATTTACCATCTTCTCCAGCTCCAAACTCGTCATCATCAGAAATACCGAAGCCCTGCTAAAGAAAGAGCTGGAAGTATTGGCAGATTACTTTGAATCCCCTTCTGAGATACAGACTGTGGCTATTGTGACTGAAAAGGCGAATAAGACCATGAGTGCCTGGAAGAAGATTGCAGCCGGCTGTCAAACGGTGATCTGCGATCCTCCCCGTTTTGTAGGAGAAATGCGTACCTGGCTGATGGAAGAGCTAAGGCGCATAGGCAAGGTAATGACTCCAGGGGCTATCGCAGAATTTACCAATCGCATCGAGCTGGACTATGCCACTGCAGCCAATGAACTGCTCAAAATAGACCTTTTAGTGGGCTCTCGAAAACAGATTACAGAGCGTGACCTGGACAGTCTCAGCGGCTCCAGAGCGGGAACGCAGATAGACTTTTTCAGGGCGATGGGGGCAAGGAAGACCAAAACCGCCCTGGAAGCAGTAAACCTTATGCTGGAATCAGACTGGGAGCCTCTGCAGATTCACTTCTCTATGTTTCGCTTTTTTAGCAATCTGTGGAAGATTCAATTGCTGAAGGCAAGGCATATCACAGATAGCGAAATCAGCAGTAAACATATCCCGGATATCTATCCTACCCAACGCAAAGAATACCTTGGTTTTGCCAGAAACTACTCTATCAAAGGGCTGGAGAAGATCATGGAACTACTTTTAAAAACAGATCACAAACTAAAGAGCAGCACCATCGATAAACGCCTGGAGCTGGACCTTAGCATTATCAATATCTTGGGGCAAAAATGAAACAAAGTGGAATTCTACTGCATATCAGCAGCTTGTGTACGGATTATGGAATAGGGGATATAGGGCCTGAGGCTTACCGTTTTGCGGACTATCTGGCCAGCGAAGGGCACAGCTTTTGGCAGATATTGCCGCTCAATCATTGTGGTTATGGAAATTCTCCTTACAATCCCGTCTCAGCCTTTGCCTGGAATCCTTATTTGATCAGTCCTGAGCTCTTGGTGCAAGACAAGCTTCTTAAAAAGAGCGAGCTTAAAACTCTTGCCCATAGCGATATGGTAGATTACAATGCGATGCTGGCGCTAAAGCAGCCTCTGTTGAGAAGAGCCGCACAGCGTTATCTCAAAAGTAATGACATCGACAAATACATTCAGGATAATGCCTGGCATTTGAAGCCATACCTGTGCTTTTTGAAGCTGCAGGATCTCAATGGCGATAGCAGATGGTATGAATGGGCTGATCTCTATCGTGCCTATACAGAAGACTTGTATCAAAAGTATGCCCAAGACCCTCTGGTGCGGGAAGCTGCTGCCTTGCAGGCTATTTTCGAGGATCAATTTGCCCGCTTCAAAGAGCTATTGAAGTCAAAAGGCATCCGCCTGATAGGTGATGTACCGCTATATCTCAGCTACGAGAGCTCTGAGGTCTGGGCGCATCAGGAGCTGTTTGATCTGGATGAAAAGGGACGCAGGCTCAGCGTGGCAGGAGTTCCGCCAGATGCTTTCTCCGCTTCAGGACAGCTTTGGGGCAATCCCATTTACCGCTGGGACAAGCTTGAAGGCAGTGGCTTTGAGCTCTTTTGCAGAAGGTTTGGCCATATCCTGAAGTTCATCGATCTCCTTCGTTTAGACCACTTCATAGGCTATGTAAACTACTGGAAAGTGCCTTGTCCCGAAACCAAGATTCCCGAAACTGCGGAAACCGGGAGCTGGGTGCGAGCCCTGCCGGAAGCCTTCTTTGCCAGGATCAAGGAGGAATTTGGGATAGAGAACTTCATCGCCGAAGACCTGGGAATCTTGAATGAGGATGTTTGCCATGTGCGTGATTCCCTGGGTTTACCGGGCATGATCATCTTGCAATTCTGCTTTGAAGAAAGCGTTCCGGATGTGCAAAACTTCCCTTCAGACCGCTTTATCTATACCGGCACTCATGATAACAACACCACCTTGGGCTGGTGGAATGAACTGCCGGCAAATTCTTCTTCCCGCCTGAATCTCAGCGTATTTTGCAAACGCTTCCTGCCGCAGTATGATCTCCCTGATGAAGATAATGTCCATCAGATCCTCGTAGATATAGCGCGCCTCTCCGCTTGTGAGAGGATGATATTCCCCATGCAGGACATCCTGGGCCTGGGCATAGATGCGCGGATGAATATCCCCGGCACTGCGCTGGGCAATTGGCAGTGGCGCATGCACAGGCCGATCTAAAGGCCACCCTGCCGGATATATATCTTACGAGATGATATTTACGCTGGCTCTCATCACCCCGGCGCGGATTCTGGTATGAGGCTCCAAGAGGCACTGCCGGCCAGCCTGGCTGC
This sequence comes from Candidatus Cloacimonadota bacterium, assembly GCA_023230795.1. Taxonomy (GTDB): domain Bacteria; phylum Cloacimonadota; class Cloacimonadia; order Cloacimonadales; family Cloacimonadaceae; genus UBA5456. The sequence goes on along the minus strand of JALNWR010000075.1, from coordinate 9,305 downwards.
TGAAGAATTCCTTTTGTGAGTCCGTAAGCGGGATATCACCAAAGCCCTGCATCAGGATCAAAGTAGCTTTGATATTTTCCAGGCCGGTATTGATTACTCCCTGTTCCAGCCCTAAATACTTCACCAGATCCCCTTCATTGACAGAAGGGCAGATGATACCGATGGCGCCGCTATCTGCCAGACGCTTCAGCTCTTGCAGATCAGGATTGTAACCCAGAGCCAGGATGCTGTTTTTCGCTATCTCCTGCCTGGACTGCTCCGGTATGTACTGCAAGCTGCCATGCACAGTATTTCCCCAGCCGATGCTGGCATCCAGGCGCTTGCCCTGATAGCTGATAGCCACCGCTTTATGCTCTTCCACGCGGGTCACAGTCCCCGGCACATGCGCCAGATAGTTATGCGGCCTGGCCTTGTAGTGGATGGTCATGATGGCCTTCTTTTTATCATAATCTATCACTTCACCGGTGGTGGGGGATATCGCCATCGCCACTCCTGATGTGCTTAGCTTCTGTGCCAGCATATCGCCTTGATAGACAAAGTCTCCTATGCGCTTTTTCAGATACCAATGAATCTTTTTGGGAGGAATAGCCATTTTGCTTGCGAGGTTTACCTGCACAGGCTTTGTGCTATAATCCTGAATCTCGGAGGCTACCACGATGCCGCTGCGATAGTCGATGAATTCCACTTTGCCCCGCACCGGGGATTTGAAGGGCATTTTCTGCCGGCTTTGAGGCAAAGCTGTCATCAGAATCTGATCAAAATCTATCTTATCGCCTTTCTGGATTTGCAGATGCTCGCGAATCTGCTGCTCAGAGGCATCCGGACAATATGTGCAAGCGTGTATCACATAGAGGCGGGGTGGGTTATAGCGATTTACCGCCACTATATCATCAGGACTTACCACCTGGGCTTCGGTGGCCTGAATGTCGCCTCTGTAAGGCAGCTCTACTACGCGGCTATACTCACCATCCATAGCGCCGTTATCATTGCCAAAAACCAGGTCAGCGGCATCTTCGGAATAAAGGTTCAGGGTGGATTCCACCACAAGGCTGTAGTTAGCCCTGGACAGTCTCGTATCGATGATGATGGGCAGGTCTGTGGTCACAGTGCGGGTGGTCTCTTCGCCGTTTATATAGCACTTTTTCGCTGCCGTAAATTTAACGGTTTGCCCAGGGGAAGGCTGGAGCATCTGAAAGCTATCACTGCGAACATGGATATTCTGGCCTCCGGGCAGGGCGGCTTCCAATACTGAGATGCCTTTCTTTTGAGGAAAAAGGGGGCGCACATAAAGTGCCAGATTTTTCAGACAATCTTTAGTTAAAATCTGAGCTGCCAGGCCTTCATCGCTTTCGGAGAGAACTCCCAGATGGGGGCTGATGAAATGGTGATCGATGGCCAATTCGGTGATTCCACTGGGTTTGAATCCACCGATCAGGATGTCGATGCACTGCATCGGGTTTTGGGCATGGGCAAAGACCCCGCCTGCGCCTATTACCAGGTCTATATCACTGGGATAAAAAGAGTGTTTCTTTTCATTCTCCATGTATTCAAATTTCTCTTCATACTTGTCCTGAGCGCTGTTCTTTAGCGCCTCCAGATAGCCCATCTTCTCGGTATTATAATGCATATCCTGATGCTGCAAAAAGGAGAGCTTCAGGGCAGATTTGGTCACAGCATGTTCGATGCGGTATTGCTTCTGACTCTGCGGATTTGTGGTGGGATAAAGGGTTTTGTTCCCAATATAATTGCGAATCTCGGTTTCGGAGATGGAATCCGGCAGTAGCCGCTTGATGGCGTCGATGCCGTTTTCTTTGAGCACGTTCAGAGCGCTATAACTCATGCCCAGATTTGCGCTTACGGTGCGTTGATAATGCTCGTTTATGCGGGTGAAAACGTCTGTGGTGGCCCCGCCAACGTCAAAGGCGATGAGGTTCTGCTTTTCATCATTTCTCAGGTTGAGGATGGATTTCAAAACACCGGCAGGGGTGGGAAGTATGCTCTGATTTACTATCTGCTTCAGCTTGCTATAGCCCGGAGCGCGCTCCATCACATTCTCCATAAAGAGTTCCTGAATCTTGCTTTGGGCAGGCTTGAGGTTTTCCGTATCGAGGGTGGGGCGCAGATTAGGCAATATATGTAGATCAAAATCCTTTGATATCATGCGCTCGATCATCTCAGAGGCGTCTGTATTCCCAGCATAGATGGTTGGGATCTTGCTTTCGGTGGAAAACTTGGGCAAAGGCTTGGCAATGCGTAAGATTTCGGCCAGACGAAGCACAGATACTATAGCCCCGCCATCGGTTCCGCCGCACAGAAGTATCATATCCGGGCGAAGATTGCGCATGCTCAGCATTTGCTCCAAAGCGCTGCGTTTATCATCGATGGCAAAGACATCCAGGATCACTCCTCCGGCGCCATAAGCAGCACGTTTGGCACTGCTGGCACTATCAAAGAGGGTGAGACCTACCACCAGGATTTGCAAGCCGCCACCGGCACTGCTGGTAGATAGATATTTCACATTGGGCAGGAATTTGGGATTATCCGGCCGGGAGCTGCCATCCAGCAGCTTGATGCTACAGCTTTTCTCCACTGCGGCAGCGGCATTAAATACCCCATAATTAACGTCGTTTTTAGGCTTTTCCACTGTGGTGTCTGCCTGCTCTATGCAGAGCAGCTCAGCGGTGTTTTTGTCTATCAAAATAGCCTTGGTAGTAGTAGAACCGATATCGGTAATCAGAATATAATCTATCTCTGGCATAATAAACCCCTTCTTTTAGTAGTATATAGTATAGTATAATGCAGATACCGATTGGTCAAGGCAGAAATCTGCAAGTTCATCCTTGATAATACTCCCGGATCGTCTGCATCCATTTGGGAATATCGATCTGCTGCGGGCATTTAGAAAGGCACTCGCCACATTGGATGCATTGATCTGCCCGTGACTTGTCAGGGATAAAGCTCAGATAGGTTTCTTTGTTACTTTCCTTGTTTCCAAACATCATTCCTTCCGCATATTGTCCCAGATTGGCGGGAATATCCACACCATACGGGCAAGGAAGGCAATAGCGGCATTCGCTGCAAAGATATGGGATGCGGGATAGATAGGCCTCGCGGGCTTTACTATAGACGCTCTGATCAGCGTCGCTCAGGATATTAGGTTCGGCTTTTTTACTGAGGGCGATATTCTCTTTTACCTGTTGCAAGGTGGACATCCCCGAAAGCAAAAGCGTGCACTGGGGAATATCCCAAACCCAGCTCAATGCTCTTTGCAGAGGGGTCTGGGTGTTATTGGCACTTTTCCATACCTGCCCGACCTCCGGGGGAATAGGACTGATTAGCTTCCCTCCTCTGAGCGGCTCCATGCTGATGATGCCCATGTTTTTTGAGGCTGCGAGCCTCATACCCTTCAGTCCTGCCTGATATTCCGTATCCAGGTAGTTTAGCATGATCTGCGTAAAGTCCCAATCCCAGGCCTGCACGATTTGGGCGAAAGTATCGTAATCATCATGAAAGGAAAAACCGATATGCCTGATCTTGCCCACGGCTCTGGCCTGCTGCAAAAAGTCCAGCACACCCAGTTCATGCACTGTTTTCCAGCTCCGCTTATTTAAAGCATGCAGCAGATAGTAATCGATATGATCGGTTTGCAGCCTGCTAAGCTGCGCCTTTAGGAAGCTATCCATATCAGCGCGGGTTTTGACCAGCCAACAGGGTAATTTGGTGGCTACAAAAACCTTATCGCGCTCGATCTGGCTCAGGAATTTGCCCAAAAACGGTTCCGATTCTTCATTATGATAGCCCCAGCCGGTGTCGTAATAGTTTACCCCGGCTTGATATGCTTCGTGCAACATAGCGAGGCTGCGCGCTTCATCAATTTTACCATCTGTATCGGTGGGAAATCTCATGCAGCCGAAGCCAAGTATGGATAGCTTATCCTCGGATTTTGGCATTTTGCGATATTTCATGCTTGCTCCTTATGAAAATAGTTATAGATCTTTTCTGCGGTTTTTGGGCCGATGCCCTTGATGGAACTTAGAGTCTCAATCTCTGCGCTACGGACTTTTTCTACCGAGCCCAGCGCTTTTAGTAAGAGGAATTTACTGTGTTCACCGATGCCGGGAATATCATCCAATTCACTGCTCAAAGTGCGCTTGCTACGCCGCTTGCGGTGAAAGGTAATGGCAAATCTATGCGCTTCATCACGGATATTGGTCACCAGCCTCAAAGCGGATGAAGAGCGGGAGAGGATTACGGATTCGCTTCTGCCGGGCAGGAATATCTCTTCAGCCCGCTTGGCCAAAGAAACGATGCTAATATCCTTGTACTCGGAAGCTTGCAAAACCTCATTTGTAGAGCTTAGCTGCCCCTTCCCGCCATCGATGATAAAGAGGTCTGGCTTCATGTCTGAATCTTTATCGATCTCAGTTAAGAAACGGCGCAGGGTTTCCTGCAAGGCGGCAAAGTCATTTTGGGTCTGAATATCGCGGATGATGAAATGGCGGTAATACTTCTTTTTAGGCTTGCCATTGGCAAAGAAGACCGCACTGGACACAGTATCCGTGCCCTGTATAGTGGAGATATCCATGCACACAATTTTGCGGGGGAGTTTAGGTAAGCCCAAGGCTTCTTTGAGCTCCTGAATGGGGAAGATGGTGCGGTTTGCCTTCCTCAGATGCGCCAGCTTACGTTCTTCCACCAGGTGGAAGGCATTACGTTTGGCCATGGCGATGAGTTTGCTTTTTTCGCCACGTTGAGGGAGCACCAGTTTATTGTGCAGCCATTGGTTGATTGCATCAAAATCCTCCGGGGCAAAGGGCAGCAGGATTTCCTCCGGCAGCTCTTCTTTTTCGGCATAGTATAGCTTCAAAAATGAGGCCAGGATGCTTTCCCGGCAGTCCAGACCCACGTTTTTCAAGGGGTAATTCTCCTGATTGATGATGCTGCCTTCCTGCATGCTGATCACCACGGCGATGGCATCCTTTTCTTCCTGGTAAAACCCTATGATATCTATATTGCGCCGGTCTGCATAGAAAACGCTCTGCCGGGCCTGTATCTTCTGGATGGCGATGATGCGGTCGCGCAGTTTGGCTGCCTCTTCAAAGTGCAATTCCTGCGAAAGCTGATTCATTTCTTCTTGATATTCCTGCACCACTTCTTCGTATTTGCCTTCAAAGAAGCGGATGAGCTTATTTACGATGATCATATACTGTCCCTGCGAGATTTTGCCGATGCAGGGAGCGGTGCATTTGCCCAGTTGATAGTTGATACAAGCCTTGTCAAAGACCACCTTGCCGATGGGAATCTTGCGTTTGCAATCCCGGATGGGGAAGAGCCATTCAAAATTTCGCAATGTGCGCCGCAGCGATCTCACATCCGTATATGGCCCAAAATAGCGGGAGCCATCTTTGATCAGCTGTCTGGTGATGAAGATGCGGGGGAAGGGCTCATTCAGGGTGATTTTCACAAAGGGATAGCGTTTGTCATCCTTGAGCAGGACGTTGTATTTGGGCTGATGCCGCTTGATCAGGCTGGCTTCCAAAAGGAAGGCTTCCGCTTCGCTATTCGTGATAATGTAATCCAGTGCGGCGATATGGGCTACCAACTGCTGGGTCTTGAAGTCCTTTACCGAAGCGGAAAGATAGGAACGCACCCGATGCTTTAGCGATAGTGCCTTGCCTATATAGATTACCTCATCTTTGGAGTTTTTCCACAGATATACTCCGGGGCTGTCCGGCAGGAAAGCCAGTTTGCTTTCTATTTGCGGCGTAGGCGTTTGCATAGGTTTTGAGTAGCCTCGGTAATATAGCTAAGTTTGAGCAGCAATCCCAAAAGGTAAAAGATAGTGAAGCTGATCGCAGTGATGATCAGCGCTTTGATCACCAGCTCAAGTCTTGTGGTCAGAGGCAGCACATCGGCCAGGAAGATGGCCACAAAATAGATCAGCACGCAGATTCCCAGGCTCTTTAGCAGATTAACTGCAATGCCCTTGAAGTGGACCTGGGGCAGCTTTTTGTGAATCAGATAGATCAGGGCCAGGTAATTTATCAAAGCCGTGATCGAGGTGGAAAGAGCCAGCCCCCGGTGCTGCATTACTTGCATCAGAACGTAGTTTAAGGTGATATTCAGCAGCACTATCACTGCGGCCAGTTTCATCGGCGTCTTGGTATCGCCATTGGCATAAAACAGCGGTGTGAGCACCTGGTTCAAGCTGTAGAAGATCAGCCCCAAAGAGTAAAAGATCAGCGCCTGAGAGCTCATCCAAACCGCAGTATCATCAAAGGCGCCATGGGCAAAGAGGATGGTGACAAAATCCGGCGCCAAGGCCAGAATCAGGGTGGTGACAGGCAACATCACATAGGCCAGGGAAAGGGCAGTAAAACGCATACTGCTATTCAGCTCACCATATTCTTTACGGCTTACCAAACGTGAATACAAGGGCAATACAGCAGTTCCGGCACTGATGGCAAAGATGCCCAGGGGCAATTGCATCAAACGGTTTCCATAAGCCAGAGCAGTGATGCTGCCTATCGGTAAAAAGCTCGCCATCAAAGCATCTGCGATGAGATTGATCTCCCGGATGCCGATGCCGATCATAGCCGGCACAAAGCGCTTCCACATCGTGCTCAGAGCCTGGCCGCCGAATCGCACCATGAGTTTAAAGCGGTAGCCCACCTTCATCAGATAAGGGAAATTGATAATGGTTTGCAGCAGTCCGCCGATCACCACTCCCCATCCTGCCACATAAATCAGCCTTTCCGGGCTCAAACCCCAGATCCAGTATGGGACCACGATGCTGAGGATCATGCCGATATTCAGTAGGGCGCTGGAAAGCCCCGTCATAAAGAAATACTCGTGGGAATTCAGGATGGCGATAAAGCTGGAGGATAGGCCGATAAAGAAGAGATAAGGGAATATGATGCGGGTGAGCTTGATGGCTACTACCGTAGTTTCATCGGCCAGGCCAGGATACAGAGCTTTCACGATCCAGGGCGCAAGGGCGATTCCGATCGCCGTCAAAACCAGCAGAAATAGCGTGAGAATACTCAGCACATTCAGCGCAAAATCTATCTGCGCATCTTTATCTTTTTTGATGCCAATTTCATTGTATATCGGCACAAAAGCGGTGGATAGAGCGCCTTCTCCAAAGAGCCTGCGCAAGAGATTCGGGATGTTATAGGCCACATTGAAGGCATCGTTCAGATAACCGCCGCCAAAGAAAAACGCCATCACGGTGTCCCGCAGCAGCCCCAGAATGCGGCTGATTAAGATGGCGATGCTCATCACGCTGATATTGCTGGCCAGACGTCTTTGACTCATGGGCTTAGCAGATATTTAGTGGCCAAAAATAGCTTGATTTGAATTAGCGTGGGGTTTACGTTGCCTTCCAGCTTGCGGGTAAGATCATCCAAAAGCAGCAGATAGTCCGGGATGCGATCTGCAATCTGCTCATGCGATAGGCTCTCCAGCAGCTCGCTCTTATCCAGGTTTGTGATCTCCTGCAGGCAGTATTGGGTCACGCACAGATCATTGGCGATGATGCCCAGATAGGCGATCAGATCGCGGATGGCATCTGCAGAATCCCGGCGGGATTTTACCTGATTCAGATACTCCAGGTCCTGCTTTTTTGCGGCCATCTGAATCAGATCAAAGGCTTTGTCACGGCTGCTGCTACTGCTATCCTGGGCGATGCGGATCGCAGTTTTGAGATTTCCTCCGCTGATCCTGGCTGCGCTTTTGGCCAGCACGGAATCCACCTGAAAGCGTTCAAACAATATATCCTGGATCACGCGCTGCGAGAGGGGTTTGAAATAAACCGGCTGGCAGCGTGAAATGATGGTGGGCAGTAGCTGCGGCAAACGTTCTGTGATCATCACGATCAGCGTATTGTGCGGAGGCTCCTCCAGGGTCTTCAGAAAGGCATTGGCAGTCTGAGTATTCATCATATCGGCGTTTTCGATGATGACCACGCGGTATTGACCCTCGTGAATGGAAAGCTCCAAACGCTGGATCAGTTGCGACATACTCTCTTTGCGGATTTCAGTGGAACCTGTAAAGAAGAATTCCTGCCAGGGAGTTTCGATCTTATTTTTCAGGTAAGCTTCATACTGTTTGAGGGCTTCATTATCCCGAATTTCCCCATCAGAGCTGAGCTTGAGATTCACGGTGGGGAAGAGGTAGATGAAGTCCGGATGTTGAAAGGAGAGAAATTTGTGGCAGGAAGCACAAACTCCACAAGGGCGGTATTCACTGCTGGACAGGCAGTTTAAGGCCATGCCAAAATACAGCGCAGTCATAAATTTGCCCACGCCGTCGCTGCCATGAAAGAGATAGGCCTGGGCTATTCTTTCTTGCTCGATAGCGCTCTGCAAAAGCCCTATCACCTGGCTTTGACCTTTGATCTTGCGAAACATTCTACATTATTGTGATTTTGCTGCGTCCGGCTTCATCGCTGATCGCATATTCAAAGGTCTTCTTCACATAAGGACTTTCAAAGTTCTCTGCCAGCATTTCATATATCAAAACGTCATGATACTGCCCAGCCATAAAAACGTAATTGCTGCGTTTGCCCACATACTGAAATCCCACTTTTTCATAGCTGCGGGCAGCACGTTTGTTAAAGCCCACCACTTCCAGATTGATGTTGTTGAGATTCAGTACATTAAAGCCAAAGTCAAGGATTAGCATGGCAGCCTCGGTGCCGATGCCCTGATTCCAAAAAGTCTTTTCCCCGATAAAAATGCCAAATTGAGCGTGACGATGCACTTCATTGATATTGTGCAAGCTGCAATTTCCAATCACTTTGTTGGTGTCTTTTTCCACTATGGCAAAGCTCACGCTGTTTGTCATCAAGTCCTGCAAAGCTGCGCGCTCCTTATCCACATCAAAGACTACGGCAGAAAATAGCACAAATTGCCCTATCTCCAGATCATTCACCCATTCTGTATAGCGCTCCACGTCGTCCAAAGAGATGGGAGACAAAAAGCACTTTTCCCCCACCAGTTTACGAAAATATTTCATCTTGTACCTCATAATATCGTTTTCTTCAGTTTGAGTAAGGCAGGATTCTGTCAAGCAGATTGTGCATTTTGAAGTACTTTTTCTTTGAATGGCAGCCTGGAATTTTTGATAATGGTCACACGGATTTTATGGATTATCCGGGTTTTTAAGATAGTCACACGGATTCTACGGATTAAACGGATTTTGCGGATTGTTTGTTTGAGTGGGTAGGGGACATAGGTCTTAGTTTATTTGATCTTTCCTTCCCTTATTGCATGTGATGGATTTAAGGTGCAAATAAGAGTATT
>JALNWR010000074.1 GCA_023230795.1 Candidatus Cloacimonadota bacterium | reverse complement strand
TGGCTACGCGCTCGCGCACGGTGATGCCATTTACACCGGCGCAGAAAGGAAATTGATCGTAACTGATAAAGAAGATATTATTCTGATCGTAAGAATCCGGCCGGCCGACCTCACTGTAAGAAGTGGAGACTATCTCCTGAGCCAGAGGTAAGACCATATAATCACAATGAGGATTGATCAGGCGGATGTCATATTCCGCCGTCTTTTTGGCCACCTGAGCCAGGATCATCAACGAAGCTATAGTACAAACATCTCCCAGACTGCCCCAGCCGGGAACAAACATCACCGGACGTCCCATCTCTGTAGCTCTGCCGATAGCATTATCCAATTCCTGCAATCCGGCAATAGGACGGATATAGACTTCCTTTTTGCGGGTGATAACGATGGCATAAACCACCAGGATCAGCATCAGGATGGTCGCTATCAAGGTAAGAGTCTTAGTAGTGTCAAACCATTGGGAAATAGGGTAGAACCAGGTATTGCCATCGGCATCAGCATAGATATCTGAGCTTCGGAAGGCGCTCTTGGTATCGGTAGCTATCAGTTTGTACTGGAAGCTGCGCTGGGCTTTTTCCCGCCAGGAGAGCATGACCTTGCGCCAGGCTTTGTCGCTTGTGCCCATCTCGGCTTCCAGATAGGCAGGATGATTTACTATAAAGTCGTACTCTGCCTTTGCCATCTCCAGTTGGGATTGCAGCTCTTCATCGGGCTGGCTGAGCTTATCAAGCCGCGCTTGCAGCTGCTGTATATTTTGTTCCCGTTGCTGCATCTGAGCTTTGAAAGACTCTTTATACAAAGGAACGTCGAAGTATATGCCGCGCTCCTCGTCGTTGTCTATGCCCAGGCGGACATCAAAGAGAAACCTGCCACTTTCTGCATCAAAGCCAGAGACAGACCGAAATACTACGTCTTCAAAAGCTATGGTATGATCATAAGTGCGAGTAAGGGCATTTGATCTCATTCCAGCGCTGAAATCCCAGTCCAATTTGGATTTATGCAAGACGTCATAAAAGAGTTTGCTGATATTTACGCCATCCACAAAGGTGTTTTGGGGCTGAAAGCGGCGGAAATAATCGTTATAGACCACCTCTTGGCTCACGAGCTCGGGTTCGTACTCATCGCTGTGCAGTAGCAGCACCGCTATCTCAGCATGGATATGTTTGATATTGCTATGCTTTTGCGGTATATCCAGATGAATCACTTTATCTACATAGTTCTCGGTGATGATTCCAATTTCTTCTCCATCTTTGGTTTTGAAGATGAATCTGATCCTGTCAACCGTGTAGTTTTCGTTTTCGGAGATCTCATAATTCAGTTTGAGCTTCTTATGCTTTTTGCTGGTGAATTCTGCCAGAGAGATGTAGGCAAGGGGTTTGCCAAAGGATATCAGCATATTATCGCCCTTGTCATTGGGTTTATCCATCACTTTAAAATCCGGCAATATCGGCAAAGCAGTCTCGGATAGATGCCGGAAGGAATTTGCGGGAACTGCAGCCATCTGGCCGGCATAATCCAGATATGACAGCACCGCTGTGTAGCGAGCGGAATCAAAGTCCTCACCGGGAAACTCTTCACTGTGATAATATACCGAGCTCGCAGATAAATTCTGAATCTCAAAGACCTGAACGCCAGAGCGAACCCAATCTTGCGGCAACTGCTTTCCTTCCGCCAGGATATCTTTTGGAATAAGCCAGCCCTGCCAGAGATCAATATCAGAAGCCCCGGTAGGCGGGTACCATTCAAAATTCATCTGCCTCAGCTCGGTGATATAGCTGGCGTGGAGGATGGCGGTGGCATCAGGAGCGTTATCCACCGGCACTCCGCTCTGAGTGTCGGAAACCGCTACAATTTTGCCCCGTTCGTTCACCGCAGCTACGCTATAATAATATCTAACGCCTTCTTTGGGAATGGCATAAATGCCTTCAAGCTGGGTGAGTTTGAGGCCGGCAAAGCTTTGATCATTCTGCATGATCTTCTGCGAGCGCTTATGAAGATAAGCCGCTTTGGTAGTGGCATAGATGTCGTAACGATCCATGATGGTGCTCAGCAGGGCTGCATCCAAGGGAAACTTCTTGTACAGGGGACTATCCGCCGCTTGATCACTTTCTTTTTTGAGGCGTGAAGGAGAACTCTCAAACTCCATCAGGGGTTGATCGCCCGAATCGTAATAATACAGATAGGGAGCCAATACTCCCAGCCTGGGGTCCACTTCCAGATAGGTCAGCAAAAACAGGGAATCCGGACTCACACCCCGATATACGTTGTATTTGATCACCCGATGTTCTTTGGATAGCGGCTTCCATTTCAGGATAAGCCCGCTGCCATCGTCATCAGGCATATCTGATGCGCTAAACTGGGAGATTTTGACAGCGCCAGCAGTACTGGCACAGAGGCAGGAAATACCGGCCAGAGCCAGCAGCATCAGGATAGAGACAATATATGTTCTTCTCATTTTTTCCCCAATACAAGGGTGTAGAAATGCCAGGGTAAGGCTTTATAGCCTCATGCAAAAGATGTCTCTGGCGCAGCATAAACTTGCTGCGCCAGAAGCTTCTTATATCTTATTTCAAAATACCTATGACATCATTGACCAGGAATTGAATTCGTCCGATCAGAAGAGAGATACGAGCCATCACGGTGAGACCAAATGAAGCCCCGAAACCGATCATCATATACCATTTACCTACGTTCACAAACTTTCCATAGACTCCTTTATGAGCCTTGGAGAAGAAGAAATACAGCAGCACCGCAATCGTTCCGATAAAGATCAGGAAGAGATTGAAAGATTCGATCGGCACCATAGCCTGGCGCATCTGCACCAAAATGGCCGCGTGGATACCCATCGGCACTCCCATACCTACTCCCATCATTGAAAAAGCGATGGGATACCGGGAAAGCCAGCCCAGCTTGCGAGAAAAACGCAAGAGATAGAGCATACCCATGATAGCAGGGATGATCAGCACAAACTGATGTTGGATAATGATAGTCTGATACACGTAAGGCACAAACACACGATTGTAAGTATAAACCAGGCCATAGCCCAGTGAGATACCCACCAGCATCTGTTCTGCTGCCTGGTAGAAGGGATTATCTTTGTAAAGGAAGGAGAAAATACACAGTGTGAAAAAGGCTCCAACCAGATTGCTAAACAATTCGAAACTCATTTCTTCCTCCTATTGGTTCCTTGCCTTGCGGTATTTTTGGATGAAGTAACCCAAATTACCCAAGATAATAAAGACGATAATCATGATATGAGCCACGCTTTGCGCATTCATACCGATACGGGCGACCTTGAACTTATACAAGGTATTGCGGGTAAGGCGATTCAGCTCACGATACATAGTCTCCCCCATTTGGGTTCGCATCTCGGGAGTAATTTGTGTGACATCAATGATCACCTGGCCGTCCACGTCCTTTTTGAGACTATTCAGCAAGCCCCTATTTTCGGGATACTTTGCACTGAAAGCAATGTACTCTTCCGGACTAAGTTCAGCTTTGGTTTGCGTGGTGATCCGGATGAGCTTTTTGATGGATTCATCTTCCAGAATCTCACGTCCAAAGGGACGTCCCGGAAGGATGGGATTGCCATCTTCATCCTTAACAATATTATAATCTCTGCTGGGATCACGGTAAGCGGCAAACACATCCACCAGCTTCTCGTATTCAGCAGCGCCTTTGAGACCGGTAAGCATACCGATCAATTGACCTGATTGCAGATAAGGGTACATGTCTGCCGCCATCACAGCGGTTACTCCCACAGCTACGTTAAGACCATATTTCGGGCGGGCATAGGTAATCCACATGCCACCGGCTGATGATCCGGAAAATTCTACCGCAAGATTCATCTCACTGTAGTTATTGATTCCCCGCATGATCTCCAGGTTTTCCAGCTTACGTCCTTCGGCATCGGTGTTCATGGTATTGGCGATATTATCACCCATACCCAGGACCATAGCAAAAGCCTGAGGTTTATAACCGAAATTACAGTAATCTACTCCGCTCTGTATATCCGGGAATTCCTCTTTCACCGTATTGATAGCATAATCAATAATCGGTGCTCCGGCTGGAAACCAGGTAAGGGTAAAGACTTTCACGTTGCGCTCAAAGCAATGACGCAGGATGGCTACTTCCATGGGAAAGAGTTCCGGCATGGTAGCAGCATCATGGTAAAAGCTCATCAGGATAGCGCGATCTTCTCTTCCCGCAAAGCTATCGATCATCTGATACAGATTCTCCGTGGGTGGAGTGGTTACGTTATCCGAATTGTAGGGAATCATCAAGGGGATGATAATCGCCAGGGCTACTACTATGTAGATCCAGCGGCGATCGAGCTTTTGCATTCTTTCAAATATATTCATATACTCCTCCGCATGGATCAATCACCGCCCAGATACGAGCGTTCGATTCCCAATAAGATTTTAAGTGATGTGGCTACAGAGCCGAGTCCCACTCCCAGCATGATTCCACGTTTGGAAGCCAGATTTGGCACGTCCAGAATCCACTGTGAAATAGTGGGAAGATGTTTAGATAATTTTACTCCCAGCGGAACCTGCGCCAGCATTACCACTATCGCAGCGATAAGAAGCACTGTGGCTTCGGGGCTGCGGGCACGGAATGCTTTATAGGCAGCAGATGCCATATAGAAGGCCAATAGGGAAAACATGGTGGCACTCATTGGCATTTGAACGTTTTCAAACATCCACATGAATAGGCCGCCTTTCTGAATGCCGCCGATAAATCCGGCCAGACAGGTGATCACGAAGCTGGCAAAAAAGAAATAGCTGTACTGCCATTTCGGCGCTCTCATCTTGATCTTGTTTGAGTGCATCATGGTTAGGGAAAGCACGCCCAAAAGCATCGCAAAGGATGCTGAGGCGTAAGCCCAGGGAAGGTAAAATTGATTATAGAATACTTCTTGGAGGACATAGTGCGGACTAAAGGCCCAGACCACCCAGATCAGTCCTCCGACGATCACTATTAGTAATGGTATTGTCTTCTTCATTGAAAACCTCTTTATTTCTCTGGCAGCAAAGTGGTTAATCCAGTGATCTCAAAGCTGGAAAGAACCGCTCCAATGATCACTACGGTTAGGATAATAAGCTTGAAATAATCCTGCGCTTTTAGCGTGCCCAATAGCATAGGCTCATGGTTCAGGTAGGCACTCGCAGCATACAGTTCTTCTCCGATCAGGGTATAGTCGCAAGTAGTGATGAAGAAAGGAATCTGAGTAACGGCATCGGTTCCAGCGATCTGCACCGCTCCCACCGCGTTACCGGTCTCTGTCATCAACAGCGCTTCCGCTGAGAAATACCCCAGGAAGAAGTTAGTCGCCATCCGTTCACGGATCATGATACCATTTACGCCTGCCACGTAGGCAAATTGCACGTTGGTAAGATAGAACACATTATTTCTGTCGTAAGTATCCGGACGTCCCACAGCATAGTGGGCTTCGCGGACTATTTCCTGAGCGATAGGCATGATAATATAGTCGTAGCATGGCACGATCAATTTTGTATCATACTCTGCAGCTCGTTTGGCCACCAGACTCAGGATGCCCATGGAGGCGATGGTCGCCACATCTGAAATAGAGCCATGTCCCATACAGTAAAGCATTGGACGTCCCATCTCAGTAGCACGACCGATGGCATTATCGATTTCCACCAAGCCGGCAATTGGCCTGATATAAAAGTCTCTGCCGCGTCTTGACAGAGTTACGAATACCACCACGATCAGACAGAATAGCAGTGTGGCAAACAGGGTTACATATTTATTGTTGTCAAACCAGTTTGAAATAGGTTTGTGATATACTAGGTGGCCATCTTCCATTTCCGGTTCGGATTCCACAAACAGCCCTTTGCTGTCTGTCCTTACCACCTTGAAGGTCTGGCTGCGGTTGAAATTGTCAAAAGCCTTAAGAACCAGGTTCACTCTGTGACGGTTGGTATGGCTACTTAGCGCTTGCTGTACTACTTCATTTTGGGTATAAGCGTTTATTACAGCCTGATGGCGGGCGATCTGAGCATTGATCATATCGAGTTCTGCCGGATCAGCTTCCGTCTTTCTGGCAGTCAGCTCAGCTATCTGCGCTTCAGCATCTACGATGGTCTTGGCATGCATTTCCCGGGCGCGTTTATCAAAAATACTGGTAGTCACCAATACTTCGTTTTCGACGTCCCAGACAAAATCCACTTCATGAGACATAAGGGTGACCGGTGCCCTGCGATCGTCAGGTAGCAGTTTACGCGCCTTACGCTCCACTCCGGTGGGGCCCACGATATGCAAAATTAGGGAATCCCCTTCGGCATAACTGATGCCTTGCACCAATTTTTGTACCTGTGAACCGTAGGGAACCACTACATCCATCGAATTGTCAAAGGAAGTATTACGCAGTACCAGACGCCAGAGCGGGGAGTGCATATACTTCCGATAGACTACATTGTATATGCGGGATACATCCTGGTCATTACGGTACAGGCTTTTGCTTGGTAGCAATGCCATCATCCCGGGATCATATTCCAGATTCTGTTCGATCACATAGTCTTCAGGAATTTTAGGCTCACCCGTCATGGTGATTTGCACTTTCAGACCTTTCTTGAAGTCATAGCCTTCAGGCAATTTCAAAATTATGATATCATCCAGATAAAACTCTTTGATCTTCGCTATCTCTGCTCCGGTTTCGGGGTCAGTAAAGTTAAACCAGATATCATTGACTTCCTGATTCTCGGTCTTATTAAGCTGATAGTTCACTCTGAGGCGAGAATTTTCCTTGTTTAATGAAGTGGTTTTAACCACAAATACTATAGGATGGTCCCAGCCCACGGTGAGCCTGTCACCTTTGTCATTGGGCTTATCTTCCACCCAAAATTTAGTTTGGGCAGGTAAGTCTTTTTCACTAAGAAAGCGGGGCGTGGATTGAGGTGAAAGCGATGATGCCCCGTAATAGTCTATCAATTCCAGCGTAAATACTGCATTTTGATAACTGGAGGCATCCCCTTGCATCTCAGCTTTGGTGTAATTCTCCAGATTGCCGCTGCCCACGCGCCCTTCGGCGATCAGCTTGCCACGGCCGTTTACTACTTCAGGATTTCTTCTCAGCTCCTTCCAGGTCTCGGAAGGCATAGCCGGCATCTGCCAGATGCGGTATTGGGCAAGAGCATCTTTATACAAAGGATATTCCCATTCAAACCGCAGCTCGCCGGTATCTTCCATCACCACGCTATACAGCGCCGGAGAAGGATCAGGTGCATTTGGCAGGGGAATTCCGGATTGAACTTCGGCATGGGGATGCAGCTTCTGGCGTTCATCCACTGCCACCACTGTGTAATAATAAGTTTCTCCGGGCTTCAGCATGCCCAACACGGTCTGTTGATTTGCTTTCAATCCAGCGTAGCTGGTCACTTCTTCAGCTTCAGGGTCTTCCAGGACTTCCTTACTCTTATGATAGAAATGACTGCGTTTAGCAAGGGATATCAGCTGAAACTTTTCTAATAAAGTAGCTGTAAACTTAAGATCCCGGGGTGGATCGCGATACAGTATCCCTTGATCCGGTTGCCCTTTCTCCAGTTTCATACTGGCAGCGAAAGAAACATCGGAAATCTCGCTGACTGAATTGTCATAATAAAACATCTGATCAGAAGCCACACCACTTTTGGGGTTAACTTGAATTGATTCCAAGAAAAATAATTGATCGGGCTTGATCCCACGATACACTCGGTATTCGATGATTCTTTTGCTGCGATCTAACGGTTTCCAGGAGAGCATCAAACCTGTGCCATCATCGGCAGGAATGTCTGATACCTGAAAATCTGCGACTACATTGTCATCTTTTACTTCCTGCTTTTGCGTCATTGCCATTACGGTCAAAAGAACAAACAACGCAAGTAGGGTCAGGATAAGGCGACGTCTGTCTAACCTCATACGTTTCACTCCTATTTTATACATTACTAAAGCTATATCTTTTCATCTGTCCAACTGCTTTGAAAAGGCTTATTATGTCAAACACTTTTTTAGTTTTTACCTTTTTACAGTGCCTTATCAGGTAGCTTAAAGCCCATGAAGCTTAGTCTTGGAGAAATAATCACTTTTTCTGAAAGAGAAGACTTTGCTGCATTCTTTTTGATTAAAACTTGTAGGCCAGAGACAGCATTCCGGAGATCAATCTGAAATCCTTTCTCTCTTTGGCGTCGCCCAGTTTAAAGATACTGATATCACCCCTGAGGTCAATGCTAAAAGTGTCTGATCCCAGCCCCAGTTTGAAAAGGTCCTTGAGCTGAAATCCAGTGCCCACCACGATGTCAAACTTGTGAGAGACCAAAACATCCGCGCCATTCTCATAGCGTTCAGAGCTCATCCCGGGATTTGCCTCTACATAGCTCTGAAGGCTCTGCTCCAGATCTTTTACCCCAGCTTTGGAGCTGGAGCTGTTTCCCAATAAAAAGCTGTAAGCCGGCCCAAAATAAACGTATGCTCCCTGAAACTGATCTCCGCCCAGACCCTCTGACATCTCCTGACGTATTTTGAATAATACTGGAATGCTGATATAATCCGCACTGTGGTAAATGCTGCCCTTCAGGGTATCCTGAAAAGTGACAATGAGCAAGGCATTATCCGTATCGGGAATTTTTCCCTCAAAATCATAACTAAAAGCATAACGCTGCCAGAGAATTTCGCTTTGTATCCAGACAGAATCCACTTTTTTACTAAGGCGCTTCATCATATACAGCCCCGCACCCTGCGCATACTCGGATGAGATAGTCTGGGACTCTGCCTGCAAATAGCCATAATCCGACCCATAA
The DNA here is from genome assembly GCA_023230795.1 of Candidatus Cloacimonadota bacterium. Taxonomy (GTDB): domain Bacteria; phylum Cloacimonadota; class Cloacimonadia; order Cloacimonadales; family Cloacimonadaceae; genus UBA5456. The sequence continues at coordinate 3,304 of JALNWR010000074.1, read as the reverse complement.
TCGTCCAGATCAAAACGCAGTAGATAGCTATCGTCATCACCAGTCAAAGCAGATACTCCGCCCTGATACTTTATCCCCCATTCAAAAGTCTGAGCACCCAAGGCACAAACTGCGAAAATCGTTAGGATTAACACTATGCTTCTCTTTTTCATGACAGCTCCTTAAAGTTCATTTAAGCATTCATTAATGAGAAATCTCACTTCTAATAAGCAATTAACTATGGCTAGATATCTGTCAAGAAAATTCTGCTTTTGCTCACTGTCCCTCCTCGAGAAAAACAGCCTGATATCACTTACTTTCAAGCTAATAAAGCATAGTACAGCCAGCTTTCACGCCTTAGCTTTGAACTCGCAGCTAACTCGTTTTTAACTCGAGGTGACTCGAAGCTTCGAGTCACCTCGAGTTAAACACAAGTTAAAATCAAATTCAAGGCAAAGGCGCTATAAGATCAGCAGCATCGGCAAGCTGCTCTGAATGAGGTTTACCATAAAGACTAAAGTTTACAACAGATGTAAAAAGCCCCCTCCAGAGCGGAAGGGGCAGATAGATGATTGGTTAATTACTTTTCAGGTAGTTGATTGGAATCTACTATAGATTTTTGATCCAGCTCTTTTATCTGCCAGGTGCTGCCATTGAAGCTGAGCACGGTCACAGTCCAAAGATCACCGCTGTCATTTAAGTAGCCATAATAGTTATTTGCCGTTTCCTCGGGCGTACCTTCGTTGAGACGGATTACTACGACGCAGTTTGTGCCAATGGCATTTTCATAGTCATGATCGCTGTAGTAATGAGCCTGAACCAGGTAATCCCCGGGGATGATATTGGTAGTTGTTATGTTTTCCGGGCCATAGCCATTGGTATCGTCAAAATCAAGCTCCAGGCCGCTGGCGGTATATCGGTTTGCATAGTAGCATTTTTCGCCGTTGGGATCGGTCACCCAGAGGTCCACATCCGTGCCGCCGGTATCCCAGGTGAGGGTTGTACGCAATGCCGTGGGCGGGACCTGAGAGGTGAAGCTTATAGTGTCAGAAGCTTCCAAACTGCCCGATACTGCACTGAGATACACGCTATGTTCCTCTTCGGCAGAAGAGCTGTTTACTATGATCTGTTGGGAAAAGCGGCCATTGCTGAGCTGCACATCATAGGCCTGCTGGGAATCTGAATCGATGATGAGATGCGCAGAAGCCAGCATGGGATTTGCCACGGTTCCCCGGATAGTCAAGACGCGATCGGTAACCGGAGATTCGATAGTATCAAGTTCCACATAAAAATCCACCGGAATCTGAATGGGAATAGAAATGACCACCGGATTTTCGGATTGATCTTGCACCAGATACTTGAAATCAAGCCAGGCGTTAGCTTCAGAGTATGTAGCCGGAAGCTGGACATTGGCCAGGAATTGAGCAGTTTCTCCCGCGGGAATTTCCGCTGTGGAATTTTGGAAACCAACCTGGACTCCGCCACGGGGCTCCAGCGCTGTAGTGCCGATCAGATCATTCTCCCCGGTATTTGTTATGTAAAATCTCATCGTAGCCAGCTCGCCCGGATTCAGCTTGTCATCATTGATTTCTTCCGCCGTAATTTCATATTGCTGAAAAGACAGGTGCGCATCGATTGCAGACAGACTCAGCGAAGCATGTTTGGTATTACCAAATGAATCCGAGACCTCGCAGGCAACGCTGTATTCGCCTTCCACGGAAGGTTTGAAGCTCAAGCTGTTTTTATTGGCGTTCATAGACGTATAGGCTCCGCCGGTGATCTCCCAGTTGAATTCCAAATCCTGCCCCAGAGTTCCCGCACAGACAAGATCGATCTGAGCAGTTTGGCCCAAAGTAATCACATCGGAATTGGCAGAAATACCCTCGATGATGATGGCATTTTCGGCCAGTTTGAGCAGATTGTTGACCTGCTGGGTAAGCTCGGACTGAATCACAGCCACGGCTCCTTCCACATTGCGGATAAATTCATCGGCCACAGCTATGATATTATAATCCCCCGAGGGCAGCTCTTGTTCAAAGCTCTCTGGCGCATCCATGATTATGGTTACGCGGGGATCGTTATCGGGAGTATTGACTTTGTCGATAATCACGGTCTTGGGGCCTTCAATGCTGGGATTTCCAGTTTCGTCGCTTCTTACCTTGATCTCCATGCTGCCTTTATCTTCAGGGTCCTGATTTGAATCCATGTGTTGAAGCAGAACTTCATTCGTCCATTCACCGGCTCCGCCGCCATAAGCATCGCCCACTATTTTCACTCCGGTTTCCCCGAGTTTTTTGGCCGTATTGGCCGTGCGCATACGCTCATCTGCATCCCAAAGCATCACATCCCTGCGGGCTTCCAGCTTGAGAGGGTCTTCTTCAGATAGGTTCAAATAGGCATTGGCTTTTTCTTCCATAGTATCTCCGGGCAGGGAATTGATCGGAACCCAGCCCTCCTGGGAATCGCCATTCAAGATAGACTGCCGGATGACTGCATCACGATCGGCATTATGCTTTTGCAAATCAGCGGCAAAAGAGGAAATGATGGGAATGCCGGATTCCGGATCGTTGAGCACCTGTCTCAGGCTCTGGCTTCCGCTCAAGACTCTCCATCCGGAACGGACCATGCGGCCGCTGGAAATCACGGCACCGCTGGCCTTGTTGTATATTCCTCTGGCTATATTGCCAAAGAGGCCTTTTTCGTCCCCATAGGGGCGGATATTGTCCTCCAGATCACGCATGGCATCAAAGTAGCTCGCTGCGGCGGCACTTTTCTGGATGTAATCATCTACCAAAGCGTCGATATCAGCGATCGCATCACGAGATTTTGCAGTGCCCAGATCGTTGATCTTTTGTTGAATTTCATTCATAACTCCGTCACGGGTTTCCAAACTTCCGGTCAGATTGGTCTGACTTTCCCAATAATTAGCTAAAGCTTGCGATGTGTCGGGGATATCCTTGTTCTTATCCTCATCACATGATGCAAGTAAAAACAAGCTTAGTATCACGACCAAGCACATTGTACATCTTTTCATCTTTTACCTCCAGTAAAAAGATCATTTGAATCAATGGATTCTCAGCTTGAGATAATTGTCAAGAAAGATTTGGCGAGCATGGGAGGTTTGGGGGTTTTGGGGGTTGCACAAGCCTGGTCTTGATCATATAGTTTTAAAAACTTTCTATCTATTCGGCCTGCGCAATTTCTGGCATTCCCCCAAAATATTGAGCTATTCTTTTGATAATAAATTCATTGGCTTTATCTTAGCTTGCATCCATGTCCATATATTTCAGTTTATATCTTTAGCACTTAAGATTATTGATTCCGG
>JALNWR010000073.1 GCA_023230795.1 Candidatus Cloacimonadota bacterium | reverse complement strand
TGTATCACTACCATAAGGAAGACCAGATTGCTGACCAAAAGCACGATATTGATGGTAAAAAGGTCATTTCCGGCATAGAAGCCCATAGCCGGGATCAGGATGGCCAAGAGCACGGCTTTGAAGATGATGATGCCCTGGGGAATGCCGATTTTGCGGAAAACAAAGCGCGCGATGGGATTGCGCTCACGCCGGTAGTGATTCGGCCGCATCACCAGATAGGTGGAATGGCCGTCCAATACATTCAGTAAGACGAATAGTGATAAGCAGCTCCAGAAAAGGGCTGCCTTGTTTAGAACAAGTACTAAAATCTGCATAAGTGACACATAGCATATCGCCCACTTTTTGGCAAGCAGAATCCGGAACGATCTTAAGCCGACAAATATTTCTTTACAAGATTTGCCCGCTTTATTACATTGCATTTATTGAGTGTAATGGTAGTTTCTGGATTTGTATCTTGCAGCAGCTGAGCCTCTCGTACCCACTGCCTATACGCCAATAGGAAGATAAATTAAATAAAAAAACATAAAGGAAAAAGCATGGACAAAAAGTGGTTAACCCCACCGGGTCTGAATGCGGAGGAAAGAGAAGCTATAAAAGGCTTGTGTGCAGAATTGAAAGCTCCGGAGATGATCGCGGAATTGCTCTACAGACGTGGCATGCGCACCCAGCAGCAGATTGAGGAATTCTTCAATCCCAATCTGGAAAACCTGCATGATCCCTATCTCTTTGGGCAGATGCAGATCGCAGTGGAGCGCACCCTGCAAGCCGTAGATAAAGGCGAGATGATCACTATTTATGGTGATTATGATGTGGATGGTACTACCTCCACCGCTTTGCTCTATCTGGGACTGAAGCGCATCGGTGCCAATATCGATTTTTATATCCCGCACCGGATGATCGATGGCTATGGGCTGTCGCTGAGCAGTCTGGAGCAGATTCGTGATAGTGGCTGCAGCCTGATCATCAGTGTGGATTGCGGGGTGAACGCCCTGGATGAAATCCGCGCTGTACAAGATTTGGGCATGGAAATCATCATTACAGACCATCACAATCCCAAGGCGGAATTGCCCCCGGCTTTGGCTACGATAAATCCCAAATTGATAGATTGTGCCTATCCCTTTCCCCATCTGGCGGGAGTGGGAGTGGCCTACAAGCTGCTGATGGCTATCTATCAGAAATTGGGTATAGACAGCACAGAGAACGTGCTCAAATATATGGACTTAGTGGCTGTGGGGACGATAGCGGATATAGTCCCGCTGGTGGGAGAAAACCGCGTGTTTGCCTCCATCGGTCTACAGCATCTGATCGAGAGAAGGAATCTGGGGCTGAATGCCTTGATTCAGCTTTGCGGGCTGGATCATAAGACTTTGGATGCCACGGATATAGTATTTGGCATCGCTCCCCGCATCAACGCAGCCGGCAGGATGGGCTCTGCGGCGATGGCTGTAGATCTGCTCATCTCCACCGATGAAGCCCAGAGTGCGGAATTGGCCGAGATGATAGAGCGAGACAATTCCCTGCGGCAGCAGGAGGATCAGAAGACCTTCTACGAAGCCTGCGACATCATCGAAAAGAAATACAAGAACATAGCGCAAACCCCTTGCATGGTGATATCTTCGGATAATTGGCATCAGGGCGTGATCGGGATAGTGGCCTCCAAGCTGGTGGAAAAATACTACCGTCCGGTGGTGATGATCTCCTTCAATGACGGCTTTGGTAGCGGCTCCGGACGCTCTGTAGCAGATTTTGACCTTTTTTCCGCCTTGCAAGAGATAGAGCACAATCTGCATAGCTTTGGCGGACACAAATACGCCGTGGGCCTCACCATCTATGAAGAATATATTGATCGCTTTGAGAACGAGCTGGCCCGCTATGTGGCCGACAACCTGAAGCTGGAGCAGATTCAACCGCCTCTGATAATAGACCACGAGATAGAGCTTTACGACATCAATGAGTACCTGCTGGATGCCATCGAACTCTTTGCGCCCTTTGGGCCGGGAAACTCTCGCCCCACCTTTATGACCCAAGAGGTCCTGGTGGCAAATTATCCCTATAACGTAGGCCGTAATCACCTGAAACTCAAGGTAGTCAAAGATGGCGTGTCGCTGGACCTCATCGGCTACAATCTGGGAGATTACCTGACCTTGCTAAAGAAAAACAGCGTGATCAACATAGCTTTTACCCTGGAATACAACCGTTTTGGCAACAAAACCTCGATCCAGGGAAAGCTAAAAGATTTACAAATCATAGGAGTCTGAACCATGAAAAGAACTATAGTACTTTTGGCCCTTTTGCTGATTTTGATCGGCGCCTGCTCCTCAAACAAAAGAACTCCTCCCATGGAGATTGCCACTTTCAGCCTTTTTGATACCGTATCTTTTCCCGAGAGTATCTCTAAGGCCTATTACCATCCCGGCTCTAAAGCCATCTATGCCATGGAGGAGAATACCCATCGCATCTTGATCTGGAAAGGGGGTAAACAGGTAAACGCCATCGGAGGCATGGGCTCCGGCAATACCAGCTTTATGAGCCTGAGCGATTTTGCTATGGGCAAAGATGGCAGCATTTATGCTCTGGATTCCTCGGCCAGGGTGATCAAGCGCTTTAATGCCGATGGTAAATATATCAATAGCATCCAGCTGGATTATGTGCAGCAGCCCAGCAAGCTCGCTTTGGGCACAGAGCAAAACGTCTATGTCTTTGATGCAGCCAGCTCCGAGATCATCGCCTATGATATCTTGGATTCATCAGAGCTTTACCGCTTTGGTCGCTTTCAATTGCAGCGGGTGGATCAGCTTTTTGCAAATCGGGACTATGTGGTGGCCTATAACGAGATCAATGACGAAAGCGCGCTTTTCTCCAGCCTGGGACAGCATATCTCAAATCACACCGGGCAGATAGTATATGATCTGTATAACAACGCCATCAGCCTCTCAAATGAAGCCCTGGTCAGCAAAATGAGTGCGGCCTGGCTGCCCCTGAGCGGAAAAGCTGAAAGTGTGACCATCTCCAAAGACAACCTGGCTATAGTGGTAGGTCGTCAGGTAAGACTCTTGAAATTGGATTATGCTCCGGTTCGTTAAAAACTACTATCTCATCATCATAGCTGCGCTGCTGCTCAGCTTGTCCCGGCTGCCTTTGTATCTGGGCTGGCTGGTGTTTTTTGCCTTTGTGCCGTTGCTCAGCCATTTTGAGCGCAGAGAGCACAAGCTGGGCGGACAGATCATCAGTGCGCTGCTCTTTTCCTTGATTCAGATCGTGCTGGTCTTTTACTGGATAGGCTCCGTGACCTTTGGCGGATTGATCGGCATCTGGCTGATCTTTGCGCTGTACTACTTTGTGGTTTTCAACCTCTTGCAAAGAATCTGGTATCGTTTGCCTGCTCTTAGGATGCCTGCCTTTATCTGCATCTTCATCAGCTTTGAATTTCTGCCAAACTTCTCCCAAATGCGCTTTCCCTGGTGGAATATAGGCTATGCGCTTTCGAATTTCCTGCCGCTTTTGCAAGCTCTGGAGCTGGGAGGTATGAGCCTTTTGGCGCTCTTGATCCTAAGCCTTAACTACCTGATTTACACGCTTACCCAAAAGAATTACCGGGCCTGGATCGCCATCGTGCTGATCTTCACCATCTGGTATTCTTATGGAAAATACCGGCTTTTGACTCTGCCTTTGATCGAAGAAGATATGCCCATGGCCGTGATGCAACCCTCTATCGAGCAAGACGATAAATGGGATGATGCCAAGTACCGGCAGATTCTATCCCGCTATGATGAGCTATGCGAAAGGGCTGTGGCAAGTGGCAAAGAGCTCATCGTCTTCCCCGAAGCGGCCATTCCGGACTACCTGCTTTTGGATCGCAGAGTCCAATCAGACCTGAATGCCCTGCTTCGGGATCATCAGATAGCTATCTTTACAGGCTTTCCCCATGCTGAAAGAGCTCCTGCGGACTATCCTGTGCCGCATTATTCTTACAATGCTGCATCTTTGTTTACACCGGATGGCAAGCATCAGGATTTGTATTTTAAAAACATCCTGGTGCCAGTGGGTGAACGCATGCTGTGGCTGGAGCATTTTCCCTTTCTCTGGAAGCTGCAATTTGGTCAGGCAAATTGGGAATTTGGCACCCGGATTCCCCGTTACCACTTCCGGGGCAAAGAGTTTTCTCCCTCCATCTGCTATGAGCTTGCCTTCCCGCACTTTTATCAAAGGGCAAATTTTGAAGATGGCAAGGGCGGGCACAGTAAGGCAGATTTTCATGTTAATATCACCAATGACGCCTGGTTTGGAACCTCTTATGGCCCCTGGCTGCATGGCATCATGACCAGATTTCGGGCTATCGAATCCCGCACTCAGTTTTACCGCAGTGCAAATACCGGCATTTCGATGATAGTGGACCCCAAGGGGCAGATGCTGGCTTCCACAGAGCTTTTTGAGATCGACAATATCAGCGCGCCGCTGTACACCAGTCCGTCGCTTCCGCTTTATAGCAGGATATATCGATATCCCTGGGCTTTTGTAGCCCTCACCATCCTGCTGGTCATCCTTAGCTTTTTCTACCCCAGGAGAGTGCAATGACAAAGCATTATTACAGCATCGGCGAAGTGAGTAACCTCCTGGAGGTCGAGCCTCACGTTCTGCGCTATTGGGAGAGTGAAATCCCCATGATCCGCCCCAAAAGAAACAAGCATCAGAGACGCTACACCCTGCAGCAGATCGAGACTCTGAAAACAATCAAGGATTTGCTGTACAATCAACGCTATACCATCGAGGGAGCCAGACAAAAGCTCAAGCAAGACAAAAGCCTCACCCGTGAAGCCCGCGCCGAGGCTATCGCCAAGCAAAAGCTCAGGATAGATGCCGCCATGCCGGCTATCGCTACAGAGCTGAAAGAGCTGCGCGATCAGCTACTCCGCCTCAAACAAGACTGCAAGAAAATAACAGGACATAAATAATGGAATTTCAAAAGATTATCCTCTCGCTACAAGAGTATTGGTTACAGCAAGGCTGCAACCTGATTCAGCCTTACGACATCGAAATGGGGGCAGGAACCTTTCATCCCTCTACCTTTTTTGGAGCATTGGGCCCCAAGCCCACCGCCATTGCCTATCCTCAAGCCTGCCGGCGTCCCAAAGACGGACGTTACGGCGAAAACCCCAATCGCTTTCAGCATTACTACCAGTTTCAGGTGATCATCAAACCCTGCCCTGATGATATCCAGAACCTCTATCTAAAGAGCCTTACAGCCATTGGGATTCAGATAGAGCAGCATGATATCCGCTTTGTAGAAGATGACTGGGAATCTCCCACACTGGGAGCCTGGGGACTGGGCTGGGAAGTCTGGCTGGATGGCATGGAGATCTCGCAATTTACCTATTTTCAACAGGTAGGCAGTGTGGATGTCTTTCCCATCTGTGTGGAGCTCACCTACGGTCTGGAACGTCTGGCCATGTATATCCAGGATGTAGCGGATTACCGCGAGCTGGCTTACAGCGGTACCAGCAGCTATGCGGAGCTGTTTTTTGATAGAGAAGTGGAATACTCGGCCTATAATTTTGAGGCTGCCGATACGAGCTTACTCTTTCAGCTTTTTGCCCAGTATGAGGCTGAGAGTCAAAAGCTGATCCGGCAAGGGCTGGTATATCCCGCTTACGACATGCTGCTGAAAGGCTCGCATACCTTCAATCTCTTAGATGCCCGCGGCGTGATCAGCGTAACCGAGCGCGCCGCCTATATCGGCAAAATCCGTGGGCTGGCCAGGGCCTGCGCTACGAAGTATATAGAAAAATACACTCAGGAGGAAAAATGAATCACCCCTATTCAGGGCTGCTCAAAAGCCTGGATCACCTTTCGGACTACTTAGTTCAGGTATATGTATATCAAGAGCTTACCGATCATTATTCGGCGGTAATCATCATGGATCAAGACCCCGAAGGCTGGCTCACGCAATTAGCCCCTTTGGCCAAATATGTACAGAAACACAGATTGAACCTCCCTTTGATCATAAACAAGCGCTTTATCCAGTATTCCCTGGATTCCTACCCTCTGGAATTCATCAATATCATCAGCTCGCAAAGCGTGAATCTCTTGTTAAAAGAAGACCTGCTCAGTGAGCTCGACATTCTCCCCTCGGATGTGAGATTGCAGATGGAAAGGGAATTTAAGAGCAAGTGGCTGCTCACCCGACAGGTGCTTTTGGAAGGTAAATTGACTGCGCGCAATCTACGGCAGACTTTGCATCTTTCCATCGGGTCTTTGATTCCAGCCTTAAAAGGATTTTTCTTCCTGGCCAGACAGCCCTATCCGCAAACCCTGGATGACCTCTTTGAACAGGCCACCCTGATCAGTAAGATTGATGTCAATTCGCTAAATATCTGGCTGAAACAAAGCAGCCTTGAGCTGGCAGATGCGGAAAGATATCTGTCTATATTGAAAAAGCTGATGGAGGTCACGGAGACTTATCCGATAGAGCCATGATATTCAGCAAATTCCATTTCACGGATTCCGCCAGTCCGTTGCTGGCTCTGGCTATTCACAATGGACATCGTCTGCCAGAGGCGCTGCTGCCTTTTACAGAAATTTCTGCGGAAGACCGCTTTCGTGAAGAAGACCCGCACACCGGCAGCATTGCACAAAGCTATGCAAACCACATCATCCTGGAGACCAGCCGGTTCGCTATAGACCTGAACCGCCTTCCGGACAAAGCAGTGTATCAAAAGCCCGAAGATGCCTGGGGTCTGAAGGTGCGAAACGGCGAGCTGCCAAAACCGATCCTGACCGGCCTGAAGCAAAGCTATGCATATTGGTACGCCACCCTGCAGTATCAGATAGACCGGATGCTTACTCTGCATCCCATGATAGTAGCGCTGGATATCCATAGCTACAATCACCGCCGCGGCGGCCCGGATGCACCGCCTGATCCGCAAGAGAAGAATCCTGATATCATTCTGGGACGCAGCAATTTGTCTGAAGAATACTATCCTCTGGTAGAAAATCTTCGCCACCGTCTGGACGGACAGAGCTTGTTTGACCGCAGCTTGGATGTACGCTGCGATGTAAAATTTCCCGGGGGCCGTCTTCCCCGCTTTTTGAATGAACACTACGGCGGTAAAGTGATCTGCGTGGCCGTGGAATTTAAGAAAATCTTCATGGATGAGCACAGCGGAGTGCTGGAGCCTGCATCTTTTCAAGCTTTGCGCCAGATATTTTTGGAACATAGCCTGGCTTGGGCCAGGGGTATTCTGCAGTAAGAAAATCACCGGACAAGCGAGACAGATCAAATCTACTAATGAATAAAAGTGATGCTACTGCTTTTTCTACAAGAAAACTGCTTTGGACCTTTCAAGATCAAGCTCAAAAGCATAACCCAGCCAGGCATCGCAGCTTTGCTTTGACCTCGCAGCTAACTTAGTTTGAACTCGAGCTTACTCGAAATCTCGAGTCAACTCGAGTTAAAACCGGGTTAAAATCAAATTTATGGCCAAAGGTGAAACTAAGGACTGTGTGCCAGCTTCTGCCAAGTCAAAGCCAGAATCAAGATAAAAGTGTGGTCAGATACTTATATTGCTTTATATTCTTTATTATCGCGTTCCTTTATCTGATCAGTAAGAGGATAAAGTAACGAAAACTGATTTGTGTTTTGCTTAGTTTCAGCCAGCTTGGCCGGGCAAAACAGAAATTTCCTGTTGACAAAAGATCACCCATTTCTTAAACTTGTATTAAGAAGAAAGTAAGGGAGGAATAAAGTGATAACAATACGACAAGTATGGCATTGCGCCATTTGCGGAAACGTAGTAGAAGCCGTATTTGGTGGCGAAGGTGAATTAGTTTGCTGCGGTGAGCCGATGCAGCTTTTGACCGAAAATACAGTAGATGCAACCAAGGAAAAACATGTGCCGATCGTAACAGATTTGGGCAATTCGATCAAGGTCGAAGTTGGCTCGATCCCACACCCTATGGAAGAAAAGCACTACGTCGCATTTATCGAAGTACTTACAAAAAAGAAAGTATATCGTCATGAACTAAAGCCAGGAGAAGCTCCTGTAGCGGAATTTCCAGTCAAGAAATCTGAAGTGGAATCAGTACGTGAATACTGCAATCTCCATGGCTTGTGGAAAGCTTAAAAACCAGTTAATAGGAGAAATAAATGTCATTTAAAGAAACCAAAACTGCTGAAAACCTGCTGAAATCCTTTGCCGGCGAATGCCAGGCCAGAATGCGCTATGAATACTCTGCCAAAACCGCTAAAAAAGAAGGCTTTGTGCAGATTTCCGAGATATTTACGGAGACCGCATTAAACGAGAAAGAACACGCCAAGGTCTTTTTCCGCCATTTACTCAAAAATGGCATGGAAGGAGATGACATCAACATCATGGCTTCCTACCCTGTGGGCTGGAGCGAGACCGGCGATGCCACGCTGAAGAATCTGGAATTTGCCGCTAATGGAGAAAAGGAAGAGTGGACAGAGCTGTATCCAACGTTTGCCGATATCGCCGAGGAAGAGGGCTACAAAGAAATTGCCGTCGCCTGGAGAATGATCGCCCGCGTGGAAAAAGAACACGAGAAACGCTTCCGCAAACTCTATGATAACGTCAAAAACATGACAGTCTTCAAGAAAGATGAGAAGGTCTTCTGGAAGTGCATAAATTGTGGATACATCCATGAAGGCGAAACCCCGCCCAAGATTTGCCCCAGCTGCGATCATCCGAAAGACTACTTTGAAGTACATAAAGAAAACTACTAAATAAAGCCTGGAGGAATCCAATGAAGAAATATCAATGCATCGCATGTGGCTGGATCTATGATCCCGCTGAAAACGATAACATCCCGTTTGAAAAACTTCCTGAAGATTTTGTCTGCCCCGAATGCGGAGTCGGAAAAGACATGTTTGAACCACTCGATTAAACTAAAGTCTAAGTAGCCGGAGAGTAAGCTTTCCGGCTACTTTGTTATCAACCAAAACCACTGATGTCTTGAGGAACTATGACTACTACCGAATTCAATGAAATCCTGGATTTCGCCATAGAACGTGAAAAGGAAGCGGTTGCATTTTATCGTGAACTGCAGCAGCAGAGCAAATTTGCCGACCAGAAGCAGATGCTCAAAGAAATGGAGCAGATGGAATTGGGACATATCGCGGTGATCGAAAGTATCCGCAAAAAAGGCGTAAAAGAGCAAGATATCCAGAGCGTTTCAAATCTGAAGATCAGCGAATACCTTAGCAAAGAGCTGTCTGAAGAGGAGCTGACCTATCAAAGCATCCTGATCAAAGCTATGAAGCGAGAAGAGAATTCCTTTAAGCTCTATACCCAAATGAGCCAGAAATTCCCTGATTCTGAGATTTCTACGCTCTTCAAACGTCTGGCTTCCGATGAGGCTAAACACAAGCTGCATTTTGAGCAGCTTTACGACGATTTTATCAGTCAGGGCAATTGAAGCTCGCACTTGACACTTCCCAAAGCTCCGGCTCTATCGCTCTGTCCGATGCCGGCCAGCTGCTCTATAGCGCATATTTTGATATCAGAGTAACTCATAGCGAGACCCTGATGCCGGTCATAGACAGCGCCATCAGGCTCTGCGGCAAAAGTCCCCGGGAGCTATCAGAGCTCTTGGTCTGCATTGGCCCCGGCTCTTTTACCGGGCTCAGGATAGGCCTGGCCACGGTGAAAGGCATTGCTTACGGCCTGGGCATCCCGGTGCAAGCTTATAACTCTCTGCAGCTTTCAGCGCTGCCCTGCACCATCAGCGGCAAAAGTATACTCAGCGTGATCGATGCCCGCATGAAAGAGATTTATGCCGCCCTTTACCATCCCGATCTCAGCATCATCCGGGCGCCCAGAGTAATGTCTCCCAAAGATATCCTTACTTGGGATATCACCGGCGCTATCATCACCGGCAGCGGCACGCAGCTGATCAGAAAGACTCTGGAGGATAAGGGTATTGCAGCGGAATATGCCCCCGATTTTTTCCGCATACCCAGAGCCGAGGGACTCTTCAGCCTGGCCGAGCTTTTGCCCTCTGCCAGCTATGCAGCAGATGCGCTTAGCGAACTTGAACCCCTGTATCTCAGAGAGAGCAGCGCTCAAGTAAAAAGGCAGCGAAAGCTCTCCCCCTGAGTCTTCTAAACCCTCTCAACCACATAAACCCAAAAAGGAGAAACCATGTTTTTCGAAGTTCCAGTTCCAAAAAATGAAGCTATTCTATCTTATGCCCCCGGCACCCCAGAGCGAGAGCTATTGCAGAAGGCTCTGGCAGACCTGGGCAACGATTTCTTTGAGATTCCTGCCATCATCGGCGGGAAGGAAGTCTTTAGCCAGGATACGGGAAATTGCATTGAGCCCCATGCTCACGGCCACATCCTGGCGAAGTATCACAAAGCTGGAGAAGGGGATATTCAGGATGCTATCAAGGCAGCTGTATCCGCCTCACGAGATTGGGAACAAATGCCTTTTTATCACCGTTCGGCTATTTTCCTGAAAGCAGCGGATTTATTGGCCACTAAATACCGTTATATGATGAATGCGGCCACCATGTTGGGTCAGAGCAAAAATCCATTTCAGTCCGAAATCGATGCGGTCTGCGAATTGGTCGATTTTTGGAGATTCAACGCGTTTTTTGCCCAGAAAATCTATGATCTACAGCCCTTGATCTCTCCCCGCGGCGAATGGAACTTCACAGAGTACCGAGCTTTGGAAGGCTTCATCTTTGCCATCACTCCCTTCAATTTCACCTCAATCGCCGGAAATTTGCCCACCGCTCCGGCGCTGATGGGCAATACGGTGCTGTGGAAACCCTCCGGCACCGCGGTCTATAGCGGCTATCTCATCATGAAAATCCTGCATGAAGCCGGTCTGCCGGATGGGGTCATCAATTTCATCCCCGGCAAAGGCTCGCAGATGGGAAATCTCGTGATGGATTCCCCGCATCTGGCCGGGGTGCATTTCACCGGCAGCACCAAGGTCTTCGATCAGATCTGGAAACGCACGGCAAACAATATCGGGCTTTACAAATCCTACCCCCGCATCGTGGGCGAAACCGGCGGTAAAGACTTCATCTTTGCCCATGCTTCGGCAGATCTTGATGCCCTGGCTGTGGCCAGCATCAGAGGCGCCTTCGAATATCAAGGCCAGAAATGCAGCGCAGCCTCCCGTATGTACATCCCCGCATCCCTCTATGATGCCTGGCTTGAACGAGCCATAGCCATGCTGGAAACTGTGAAAATGGGCAGGGTGCAAGACTTCTCAAACTTTATGAACGCCGTGATCGATCAAAACAGCTTTGACAGAATCAAAGGTTACATAGACTATGCCCGCGCCTCCACCGAAGCCGAAATCCTCTGGGGCGGAAACTGTGACGATTCAGAAGGCTACTTCATCCAGCCCACCCTCATCAAAACCACAAATCCGAAGTTCAAAACCATGCAGGAAGAGATCTTTGGCCCTGTGCTCACGGTCTATGTGTATCAAGATAAAGACTTTGAACAGACCCTTCGGCTCTGTGATGAGACCTCGCCTTATGCCTTGACCGGCGCTATCTTTGCTCAGGACAGAACCGCAATCTGCATGGCAAATACCATCTTGTACCACGCTGCCGGTAATTTCTATATCAACGATAAACCTACCGGAGCGGTGGTGGGGCAGCAACCCTTTGGCGGAGGAAGAGCCTCAGGGACAAACGACAAAGCCGGCTCTTCCCTGAATCTGCAAAGATGGATGTCCGCCCGCTCGATCAAAGAAAACTTCGTGCCGGCCACCAAATATGAATATCCCTTTATGCTGGAATAGATTCGGTATGGCAAGGTAAGCGGCAGCGAAAGCTCTTGTCATAAACCTACTCAACTCAAAAAGGGTAGGGAAGTCCAGCAGTTGGAAGCTTTTTTATGCCTATCCCGATTGGTTTTGCGGCTTGGGATAGGTTTTGCTTTACATTTTAACGATCTTGCGGATCATTCCCTTGCCTTTAGCCCCTTGCAGGCGAATAAAATAGATTCCGCATGCGGTATTATGGCCGTGTTCATCCAAGCCGACTTCTGATAGTAAAAGCATTGCTGAACGTTCTGAAAATCCAGGTATAGTGATAATTGTATCAACCACTGCTTTCCTTTCCTCGCTGTCTATTAAGAACTC
>JALNWR010000072.1 GCA_023230795.1 Candidatus Cloacimonadota bacterium | reverse complement strand
CTGTGCGGTTTGCAAGGCTTCACCCACAGCTACAAAAGCTATGGCAGGCTGAGAGATATCGGCTTCGGTTTGGATGATCTCTGCCTGGCCGGGCGTGAAGGAATCCAGGGCTATCTGGCGGCATACGGCTTTGCCGCGGGGATAGCGAATGGCCACAGGGCCATCTTTGTAAAGGGCTGCCCAGGCAAGCATAGCGCTGAGCTCTTCCGCACAGGAAGGGGCCAGAATCACAAGATTTGGGATGTAGCTCAAAAAAGCCAGATCAAAAGCACCCTGATGAGTGGCGCCATCTTCTCCTACTATGCCGGCTCTATCCAGACACAGAACTATGGGAAGCTTCGGCATAGCCACATCATGGATGATCTGATCCAAAGCCCGCTGAGCAAAGGTGGAATAGATAGCCACAAAAGGCTTTATCCCCTTTGTAGCCATGCCAGCGGCCAGGGTGACGGCATGCTGTTCGGCGATGCCTACATCAAAGAACCGCTTGGGATAGCGCTTTTCAAAATCACTAAGGCCGGTGCCGGCACACATAGCGGCTGTGATGGCTACTATATCCGGATTATTCCCGGCTAATTGGCACAGAGTTTGCCCAAAGACTTCACTATAGCTGAGCTTGCCTTCGCAGAAGGTTTTGTCCTGGTTTGTTACAAAAGGTCCCACGCCATGGAAGCTGGAGGCGTCATCTTCAGCGGGGGGATAGCCTTTGCCTTTTTGAGTGACCACATGGATGAGCACCGGGCCTACCATGAAGTTTTTGACTCGTTTGAAGATGGAGATCAGCTGCGGGATATCGTGTCCGTCGATGGGGCCTACATATTTGAAGCCCAAATCCTCAAAGATGATGTTTGGCACCAGGATATTCATCATGGATTCCTGCAATTTTCGTGCGCCGTAGATAAAGCGTCTGCGCACGCTGGGGGGCAGGCTGCTGCTGAGGTCCCAGATCTGCTGTCTTAGTGCGTTATAGCCTTTGGAGGCATACATGTGAGCCATGTATTTTTGCAGGCCACCCACGTTTTTGGAGATCGACATGGTGTTGTCATTCAAAATCACGATAAACTTATTGGGTTGCAGATGGCCGGTATGATTCAGTCCTTCAAAGCTCATGCCTCCGGTGAGGGCGCCATCGCCGATCACAGCGATGGAGTGTCCGGCTTCTTTTTTCAAATCCCGGGCTGTAGCGATGCCCAAAGCAGCGGAGATGGAAGTGCTGCTATGGCCGGTACTGAAGGCATCATAAGCGCTTTCATCACGATTTGTAAAACCGCTGATGCCGCCCAGCTGACGCAGGGTGTCAAAGCGGGCATTGCGGTCTGTAAGTATCTTCCAGGCATAGCTTTGGTGTCCCACATCCCAAGTGATCCGGTCCTGGAGGGGATCGAAGACGTTGAGCAGAGCCAGGGTAAAATCCACCGCTCCTAAACTGGGCGCTATATGCCCACCGTTTTTTGCCACTACCTCGATAATGCGCTCGCGCACTTCAGTGGCCAGGGCTTGTAATCTTTCATTGCTGAGACCTTTGATATCATCGGGGAGATTTATATTTTCCAAAATCATTTGTCGCTCCTGTATAAAGACTTATGTTCCATGCTCTTGACTATGATGATTTCGAGTATCATCAGGGCCAGAGCTATTGCCAAGAGCAGCTTCCAAAGATCACGTCCCAAGCGTGACATAAAAATCTCATGAGTAAAATCCTCTGAAAGCATCTTGATCTTGGTTTGGGGCTCCACTTTCGTGGGGTCGCTGTCGTTGTATTCGATATTTACCGCTATTTTGGCCGGATTTTCCAGGGAAGGATTTACCACATATATCCCCGGTTCCCGGCTGAGGTATTGCGGATAGGCCAGGCTGAGCTTATCCAGCGAAGGCAGCATCAGCTCACTGGCGCTGATGCTATCTCCCACTTTCAGCTCTGCCATGGGGACATTGGCGCTTTGCAAGGCGCTAAACTGGCGATAGGCAAAGACGGCAAAGGCGGGGTCTGCAAAGAAGGCAGAAGGCGCGCTGATATCCCAGAGCCACAGGGCAGATTTTGGGCTGCTCACCGCCAGGGGATATTGCGCGGCAGAGATCATGCTGGAGCTGTGCGCAGTGCTCTGCCAAAAAGCAGAAACCTGCGCAAACCTAAGGTCTTTGTCCGCAATCAATGCACTGGGATGATGATGCGGGGAGATAAAGTCTATGCTGATGGCGCTCTGCTTGCGCTCGCCCAGATTCAGCGAAAATCTCTGGTTTAAGAAGCTTTTGCTATCCGGAGCCAGGCTCTGTCCCAGGCAAAAGAGGCTGCCAGTCTGGCGCGCATCCAGCTCCGCGACCATTTCTCGCAGGCGGGGGGTCATCTCACCAAATTCGTAGAATATAAAGAGCTTATAGTCATCCAGGATTTGCAGGTTCAGGTTTGAGGGATGGATCAGATCTGGCTTTCTGCCTCCGGTATAGACCTGCAGGATGCTGCTCAGATGCAAAGGCAGAGGCTGCGTGCCTATCACAGCTACGCGCGGATGCTGAAAATATTCAAAGGCGAAATAGGCGCGGTTATCAGCAGCCAGATGCTCGTCTAAGACTTCGATGTAACCGGATTGCCAGCCTTCGGAGCGAATCTCAAATACCATCTCTTCTTTCTGGCTCTGACGGGCGGGGATGCTCACGAATTTCTCGGCCACTTTGATCTCATCCAAAACGGCTTGAATCAAAATCTCATCCCGGTCTTGATCTCCATGATTGGTCAGGCGGAATTCTATGGTCTGCTGCTTGCCCCGTCCCACAATCTGCGGCAGCGGTCTGGCCTCTGAGACCGAAAGATTCTGGCGGGATTCAAGCTCCGAGATGGGGATGGCAGCGATGGGGTATTGGCTCTTCACAGCGATGTCTTCGTTTACAAAATCGCTCAAGAGATATATTTCCCGATTTGGCATTTGGCTTTCGGCCAGCTTGGCCTCTGCAAAAGCGAAGGTTTCTTCCCAGCTCAGGGCTTGCCAGCTTAAGGCTACGCTGTAGAGAATCTCTTCGGGAATAGCGCCGGCATAGATCTGGGCATGCAGGTCGTTCCAGGGGGCATCGCGGGAGATCAGGATCAATCGGTCTGCTTCTGTGGCCTGGGCATTGATGCTCTTGATAGCTGCCAGAGCTTTGTCGATGCGGGTTTGCCGCTCTTCTACATAGTCCATCGAATATGAAGTATCCAGGACTATCGCCAGAGCTGTGGGCGGATGTTTGTCCGACTTAGCAAAGCGAGAGGAGGATAGCATGGGGCGCGCTACTGCCAGAGCTATCAGTAAGATGATCAGCATGCGGATGATGAGCAGGATGATATTGGTAATGCGGGTGCGGCTCTTTTCCTGCTGCTGGCTGAGTTTGATGAATTTCAGGGAGGAAAAGAGCAGCCGAGGCGGTTTCTTCTTTGCCAGCAGCCAGATGATCAGAGGCAACACTGTGGCTGCAGCAAAGATCAAGAGTCCGGCATTAAGAAAAGAAAGTTGAAACATCGCCTAAAATCCCAGTCCCAGCGAAAAGAGGAATTCACTATCGGCGATCTTGAGCCCACGGCTATTCAAAGAAAAGTCAAAGCGGAACATCTGATAGTGATACCCTCCGCCCAAGGTGAGGTTGATATTGTCTGCCCCATAAAAGTCATGGCTATAAAAGCCCACGCGCAGGTCCATGCCCTGCTTCAGCTGTTCATCGGAAAACCCCTGGCTATCCCAATTCCGGGCATAAGAATAGCCCACATGGTAGGTGGTTTCCGGCTTCTTTGAAATCTTGCTCTGAATGCCAAAATTGACCTTGGAATCTTTACTGCCATATTGCACCGCGGTGCCTATCCTGCGCTGTATGCTCACCGAGTCATAATTTTCCCACCAGAGGCGGGAGAGCAGATCATATAGCGTAAGGCCATAGAAAACGTCCCCACTGCGCAGAGTGAGCCCAATATCGGAGGATAGACCCTTCACTTTGTCATCTATAAAGTGTTCCCGCACAAATTGATTGCTTTCCCTGCGCTCTACCAGATAGACCAAACGGCCGGTGAGGTATTTCAGATTTACCCCGGCGGTAAGTGAGGGCCAGTCCTTGTCTTTCATAGCCAGGCTCAGCTGCAATTTGTCTAGCTTGTAATCGTAATAAAGGGTTTTGTTTGTAACAGCATCATAGCTGGAGATATTGATGGAGGCCATGGGCTGATAAGAGAATCCGGCCTGTTTACTGACCAGGGTGATATATTTGAATTGCTTTTCCTTGAGGAAGTTGCTCACGCTGGCGGCTTCCCAAAAACTGAGCTTTTCATTATCGGCCATACGGTAGGCCAGATACAGCATGGTAGCCTCGTTATTGGCCAGCAAGGCGGGATTGCCATAGGAAGCAAAGGGATCATCCGGGTTTGTAAGATTGATGCCTCCCATACCGATGGCGATGGCAGAGACGTTATTCTCCGGCACACCGTAGTCGTAAGTGTCTATGGGAAGTGGACTTTGTGCAGCCAGGCTCAGGCTGAACAAAGTGAACAGGATCAATAGTTTATATTTCATCTAAAGAGCTCCTTGCAATTTGCGATGACAGTAATTTGCCAGATAGTAGCCTCCGACTCCAGCCAGAATGCCGAAAACAGAATCTATAAACCAGTGATAATGGCAATACACCGTGGCCAGAGTCAAAAAGAAAGATATAAGCACAAAGACATAGCCCAAACGCCGGGCATGCCGGAGCGCCGCCACAGTGAGCACTAGGGCTACCGCCACATGCGAAGACGGGAAGGCTCCGCCCAGGTGATTTGAATTGCGATAGATAAAGACCATAATGTGGGTAAAAGGCCCGGCCCGATATGTCCTGGTAATCTCCATAGCCTCCGGCAGATAGCGCCCACCGATCACCGGCACAAGACTATAGATAAAGTAGCACATAAAAAATACAAAGCTGAGGTTGAAGATCAGCTCCCTAAATGCCGCCGCTTTGGTGAAATACAAATACACCGGCAAGCCTATTATCATGGGATAATAACAGAAATAGGCAAAGTGAAAGACTTCGCTGGTAAAGTAGCCCGCAAAGCGTGTGCCCCAGACCAGCGAGGGCAGATAGCCAAAGAGCTTCAGATCGATATTCATAAAAAACGGATCCAGCCAGCGGGTAAAGAGTATCTGATTTACGCTATATCCAGAGGTGAAAAAGTAGCCAAACAGAGCTATGGGATACAATCCGCGGATCAGGCTCAAGGCTTTGTCACACTTAGGATGCTGGTGTGCATTCAGGTCTTTATGCTGCCAGGCCAAAAGGATGATGCCGCAGCTGATACTCAGGAAGATGGGCAGGTGCACATGGGCATCCTTTACCCGGCCCAGGCCCAGGCCGATGCTCATATACAGCAATATCCATCCGCAAAAGATCAAAGTGATGATATCGATTGCGGAAAGTAGCTTAGATGCTTTTGTCATAGATACGATATGTTTTATAGGGAATTGCGTCTAACATCTGGGCAGTGCGGATCATCATGGTGTTGTTTTCCAGTACCCAGGAAAATTCTCCTCGGAGAAGGCCCTTAGGCAGACCGTTCTTGTAGGAATAGTAGTAAAGCAGAGAGTCTATACCGCGTCCCTGATACTCTTTGATGATGCCCATTGTGATCACGCGGGCGCTGCTGATATTCTTTTTGGCAATCAGAGCCTTGATCATGGTAATGAGGTTCACGCGGCCCTTCATCACTTTCAGCACTTCGTTGTAATTTGGCAGAGCCAGCGAAAAGCCTGCGGGATGGCCATCCTTTTCGGCTATGAAGATCAGATCAGGGTCTGCCAGGGGCATGAGTTCAGCTACGATATGATCAAATTCGGCTTTGGTCATGGGCACATTACCCCAGTTATACTCCCAGGCTTTGGTATAGATTTCAAAGACGGTTTCGATATCCTTTTGCAGTTCCTTTTTGTTTTTTGAGAGGCTGCGGACGGATACTCCGCTGCGTTTTTCTATGGCTGCGGCGAGGCGCTCTATGCGCTCTGGCATCTTGGTACGCTCGCTCAGATATGCGTAAAGGTCCATGGTCTTTTCCAGACCACAAGCCTCATAAAGTTTTTGGTAATAAGGATGATCATGCCTCATCATCACCATGGGCGAGGTATCAAAGCCGTCTATCAATAGTCCCACTTCCTGATTCACGGAAAAGTTCATGGGTCCGCGCATGGCCGCAAAGCCCTGTAAGTGGTTCCAGGCTCCGGCAGCTTCAAAGAGAGCCCTGGCTACATCAGCCCTATCTACACAGTCAAAAAAGCCAAAGAAGCCGATATCCTCGTTATGCTCTTTTTGATGCTGGGTATTGGTATGAGCGCTGATGCGCCCCAGCACCTTATCATCCTCTATAGCCAGATAGAGCTGCACTTTTGAATGCTCATAATATGGATTCTTGTGGGGGTCAAAGAGCTTATATTGATCCATAATGAGAGGAGGCACCCAGATCGGATCATCCTTATACAGTGCAAAGGGCAGCATGATAAATCTCTTTAAGAGCTTTTTACTATCGACAGGCACTATTTTGAGCATGGCAATATCCTCAGATTTCTCCCAGGCGTTTTGATACTATGATGTTTAAGATTCCCATAAAGAGTGCTGTCCCAATGAGTATCGTAGTGAAGTAGGGTGGCAGCTCTCTGTGGAACCAGGGGATGGTATGATAAAATATCTGGTACAAAGCCACCGGCAGGATTACGATGGTGTATTGGGCAAAACGTACCTGCTTGAAGCGCCAGACCAGGATCATGGCCACAATAGCGGTGATCAAAAGCGGCAAAAAGGCGAAATAGGCGAAAAACCCCATATAGGTGAAGATTCCTCTCCCGCCCCGAAAATTATGCGTTAGCGGCAGACAGTGGCCGATCAGCATACCCACGCCATAGACCATCATCAGAGTAGGACTGTACAGGGTTTCAAAATCTGCAAAGGAAGCGCTGCCTCCCCAAAGCCGGAGGAGAAATTCCACCACCATCAGGAAAAGATACGCTTTGCTGAGATCGATGGCCCCCACCAGCAGCCCCATAGACTTGCTGATATTGCGGTAGATATTCTCTGTGTCCGCCATGCCGGTGCCCACTTTATAGACATTCAGGGAGCGGAAACTCTTGGCGATGATCCGGGCCATGGAAAATCCACCGTAAAGATAGGCCAGGATGAATAGCAGGATGGCGATCAAGGCTGTCATTGTTTTGCTCCGTAATCTCGTTTTCCAAAGATAGCGCTGCCAATGCGCAGCATGTTTGAGCCTTCCTGCAGAGCGATCTGCCAATCGTGGCTCATGCCCATGGAAAGGTAGTCAAAACCCTCTGGGGAATTTTGTCTGATCTCGTCAAAGAGAGCTTTCAGCTGCTTAAAGTATGGACGGCTGACCTCCGGATCGGGGTCCAATTTGCCGATAGTCATCAGTCCCCGCACATAAAGCGTGGAAAAACCAGCTATCTTATAGATCATTTCCCTGGCATTGGCAAAGCTCACACCGCTCTTGCTTTCTTCGGCGGTGACGTTTACCTGGATCAGGATTTCCTGACTGCGATTTGTGCGTCCCAGGGCCCTATGCAATTTATTGGCCAGATGCAGCGAACCTATGCTGTGGATCAGCAGCGGCTTTAAGGCCAGGAGTTGATTGATCTTATTGCTCTGCAGATGGCCGATAAAGTGAAATCCATCATAAGGCTGAGAGATCATGGGCATTTTGCGCACGGCCTCCTGCACCTTGTTTTCACCAAAGTGGCTTATTCCCCCAGATAGGGCAATATCGATGGCCTCCACCGGATGAGTCTTGGTTACGGCTACGAGGGTGATGTCCTCACCCTCACGGCCTGATTTTTTCAATTCAGCAGCTATCTCAGCTCTGATCTTTTGTATATTCTTTTTAATATCTTGCATCTAATACCTATTTGAGTAGTAACATCTTGCGTGTCTGCGCACCTTCTGCGCTGATCATCCTGTAAAGGTAGATTCCGCTGGCCAGGCTGCGCCCGTTATCATCTGTTCCATCCCAAGCCGTAGTGTGGCTGCCATGGCTCAGATCGTCACAAAGGAGTTCGCGCACTTTTTGTCCTCTGGCATTGAAAATATCTATGCGAACTGCACCCGCTTTGGCCAGCTCAAAAGCGATGGTGGTATTGGGATTGAAGGGGTTCGGATAATTCGGTTTGAGCAGATCGAGCGCCGGGCTGATCTGAGCATCTGCATTGCCTACATGGCCGCTGGAGGCAGCGCTGCCCTGGCGTTTGAGAGAGCCGCGATATACAGTCCAGGGTGCCAGATCGGAGGAAGGGCGGCGTAGATTGGACATCAAGATTCCATTGGAAAATCCGGAGATAAGCTTGAAATAACCATCGTTATCAAAATCCACCAAAGTCCCGGGTGTGGCTCCGTTGTATGTAGTGAAGAAGGGGAATCCTTCCACCATGCTGCCGCTGGCATGATAAGCGTAAATGCTATTCAAATAGCTATGCAGAATGATCTCACACTGTCCGTCGGCATCGATATCGGCTATCAGAGGAGGGCAATTGAAGCTGGCGTTTGTATCCACAGGGAAGGCTCCGAGCAAAGCATTGGTCTGACTTACGGCCCAGACCTTGCCGGTGATGGTTACGAAGATGATGTCCAGGCTATCGTCCTGATCCAAGTCTGCAGTGATGAGTCCGCCGGCCACGGGGGTAAAAATCTCGCGTTCAAAGATCACTCCGCCTCTATCCAAAAGATAAAGATGGGTGTTTGTAGCCACCGCGATGCGGCCTCTATCCAGGATTATCGGAGCTCCGGTGATGGGACTGCCCAGATTGTGACTATAGTCTTCATCGATAATCCCAGAGGCCCCTATCACTCTGAAATCTCCGGTATTTGTTCCCGCCGCTATCATCATGGGTCCATTTTCTTCCAATTGACCTACGGCGAGCTCACTTTGGAAAGTGCCGGGAAGCTGCAAAGGAAAGCCGGGAAGGGTTTCGCCGCTCGCATCCACCACATGGAGCTTGCCATTCAGGCCTCCGGCTATAGTCTCATAAGCGCCGTCTGAAGAGATATCCGCTATCATCGGGGTAAAGATAAAGGGGGTGTCCGCTACGTAATCAAAGATCAGCTCACCTGCTGTAGTCATGGCATAAATATGCCCTGATCGGCCGGCAAAAATGAAGTCTTCGCCACCTTCATTATCCATCTGAGCCATAGCACCACTGCGGAAGATATTCAGCGGGTCCGGATGCTCAAAGAAATCAAATTCCAGACCGTCATTTCCTATCATATAGATGCCGCCGAAGACATCGGCAAAGACTATATCCTGACTGCCATCAGCATCGATATCTACCACCATTGGGGCAGATTTTCCGCTATTGGTGATTTCCCAGGGGAAACGGCCATCAAAGAGGGTGATCTCAAAGCTGACATCGAAATACTTCACGCCGGTGCTGAGATTGGTAAGAGGGTGAAGGGACTCCACCGAAATCTGGAAGGTAAAGCGTCCAAATCCTATGTTATCCGGCAGGGCCAGCTCCAGGAAAAGGTCTTCCGGGCTAGATTGCCCCGGTAAAATCTGATTTATCACAATGACATCGCTGGTCATCTGCATGCCATCAGGCACGGATTCAAGGCGGATCGTGACGTGTTCTGCGCTAGCCCAGCCCGCACTGTTACTTATCACAGGATGGAAACGGATGGTTTCTCCGGGGTTGATGATGCCGTCGTTATCACCTTGCGAATCATCAAATTCATAGCTCTCAAGGCTCAGCATGGGCAGCTGGGGATCGGGCAGCTTCACCGAGACGGAAGGATCGCCAAATAGCACCACTTCCATATAGCACCAGCGCATTACATCGCTTTGCAGGGCTGCATTCAGGTTTTGCAAAAGGGAGTAGGTGTGAGCCTTGCCAAGCTGAGGATGCCCCTCTTCAAAAAGACCGATAAAATATTGCCGGTCATAGTATTGCGAAGCGCCATCGATGCCACCTGGCATATACCAGCCATAACGGGTATTGCCGATAAAGCTAAATAGGCCTCCGGAGGCGGTCAGAAGATGCTCGCCAATGCACTCCGGGTCTCCGGAAGTGCGTTGATCAAACGCCGCGGGATAGCAGCCCTGAGAATACAAAAAGCCATATTCGGTATTTTGTAATTGCCCTATAGTGCTATTGCCCTGTCCCATAAGGTAGGTTTCATTGGCATGTCCCATGTGGTTCATCACATTTACGCCGGAATTGATGCTATTCCACACCGTGGTGCTGCTATAGCTGCCGTCTCTCTGATACTGTGTGCTATAAGCATAATCATCAGGCAGATAGTTGGCTACGTCGTCCTTGTAGTCTCCACCCCAGGTCAGGGGGTCGTTGTTCAGATTTTCTCCGTAAAAGATGGCGATATTGTTACTGAAAGTGCTGTTGTCCACATAGTATTTGATTTTTCGGAAGATGTTGTTGAATTCGGCCTGCGTCTCTGCCGGAAAGCGGCCGATATGCAGCTCCGGGATCATATCCGTATCGTCTTGCATTTCTCCGTAAATGTCGTTACCATTGGCATTCCAATCCCCATCAAGATTGCTGAAATACAGATCGGAAGGCATGCGGTTGTCCCGGGTGGAACCCACTCTGCCAAATACTCCGCGCTCCGGCACGATCTCATCATCTCCACCCAAAATCACATATTCCAAAGGAGTGGCAGTATCTGCCCAGGAGCTGTAGGCATCGATAATGAAATTGCGCACTTTCTCAGCATTATCTACGCCGGTATAGTTTGCGTAAATATAATCCGTGGAATAAATTGCCGTGCTGATGCCCTTGCTCTCACGCCAAAGGGCATAGTCCTCAAACCACATAGCATTCGCTTCACCGGTGATGATGATCATGCTTTTGGCAGCACTGGGATCAAGCGTGCGGCTTTTTGGCCGATAAGCACTATGATCCGCATAGCTGTACTGCTGCTGCGGATTTGCCACCATCTGCTGCAAAAGCTCCAGAGTCTGTGAATTGAAAGTAAGGAACCTGGCCTGCTCTGCGGCGGCCTGTGCACTGAACTTGCTTTCGATATTCAGCTCAAAGGAAGTATAGCTGATAGTCTCGCCGGTTACGGGATTGTAGCGCAGGGGATAGACGTTAAACAGCGCAATACCATAGCCCCTGAAGTATTGGGTGCCCAGATACTCAAAGTCTTGCTCCGGGAAAAAGCTGTCACGCTGGTATATCTGTGGATCTGGTTGGGATACAGTAATATCCTGCGGCCGGGATATGGGAATCTGAACTCCGGCGGGCTTGATCTCTATGCCGGATCTACGGGTTTTGGCAGAGCTGAAACTAAGCTCTGCAGATCTATATTCTTCTCCAAAAGGAAGCAGTATTTTCAAGGAGTAGTAATTCAGCATCGGCTGTCCGGGTTCAAGTAATACCGGATAGCGCGCCGAATCTTGTCCGAATGCCGAAGCATCCACGCTGATCTGTACATTGCCCGCAAAGAGCAATCCGCACAGCAGCATTATTGGCAGGGTAAAAAGTAATCTTCTCATATATCCATCCATTTTAGTTTTGGGTCTTAGCTATAGTTAACTTGGTTTTCTTCTAACTATTATACATAAATCAAAAGCTCCATATACGTCAAGCAGAAATTTGAGAAGAAGGATTCGGTGAGCCGGAATCCGTAACCGGGACTTTATCGCCGGACTATCTGCAGAGCCCAAGTCGGTTCTGTAAAAAGGATAGATGCATAAAATTGCTGTATTATGATTTGTGGTCTGTAAAATCTATTGATCAGACAGCGCTAAGCCGTGGGTTCTATTCAGAAAAGCAGCTCAGAATCGTTTAGACACAAGCAATACGCCTTGCTGCTTGCTCATATCACCAATTCAGTTTTAACTCGATTTTAACTCGAATTCACTCGAAGCTTCGAGTCATCTCGAGTTAAAAACGAATCAGTTGCGTGTCCAAAGGAAAAGGGGGAATTAGCGAAGCTATCGATTATTGGATTCCAGGATAGCTATATACGATTGTGCATTACAGTGTATAATGCGCTATCTTGGACTTCATTTTTATAGAATCCTTACTGGCATTTCCCCAAAATATTGAGCTATTCTTTTGATAATAAATTCATTGGCTTTATCTTAGCTTGCATCCATGTCCATATATTTCAGTTTATATATTTAGCACTTAAGATTATTGATTCCGGCTGAATATG
>JALNWR010000287.1 GCA_023230795.1 Candidatus Cloacimonadota bacterium | reverse complement strand
GCACGGGACGTGCTCTTTTTTCAAGGCCTTTGGCCTTGCTGGATGCGAGACGCATCCAATCCAGCAGGAGACCAACCCAGCAGGAGACAACCCGGCAGGAAACAACCCAGCGAGAGTCAACCCAGCAACAGCTCGGCGCAGCTACTGGATTGCAGGCGTCTCGCCTGCAGAGCACGGGACGTGCTCTTTTTTCAAGGCCTTTGGCCTTGTTGGATGCGAGACGCATCCAATCCAGCAGGAGGCAACCCAGCAGGAGGCAACCCAGCGAGAGACCAATCCGGCAGGAAACAACCCAGCAGGAGGCAACCCAGCAACAGCTCAGTTCCAGCAGGAGCTCAGTTCGGCAACCATTATTAGAAATGGAAAACCGATGAATCACATAGAAGAAACCGATGAATCACATAGAAAAAACCGATGAATCACATAGAAGAAACCGATGAATCACATAGTAGAAACCGATGAATCACATAGAAGAAACCGATGAGTCACATAGGAGAAAATGTTGAATTATCTTACAAAACCAAATAAACGTCCCATCACCTGGGATAGAATAAAGCTACTGATCTTTGATTGCGATGGCGTGCTTACAGACGGACGCATCATCTATGGCGACGGCAAGCAGGACATCAAGAATTTTGACGCTACAGACGGCATGGGCATGATGCTGCTGAGGCAGATCGATCTGCCGGTTGCGGTGGTGACCGGGAGGACATCCGAGGCTCTGGCTTTGCGCTGTCAGGACCTCAAAATAGAGCATTTATATCAAGGTATATCCCACAAACTGGATTGCGTGAGCGCCTTGCTGGAAAAGCTGGAGCTGGATTTTGACAACGTGGTCTATATGGGAGACGATTGGAACGATATACTTTGCATGCGCCGCGCCGCTCTGTCTGTAGCTCCGGCCGATGCTAATGCAGATATCCTGAAGCAGGTGGACCTGGTTACTACTCGCAAGGGCGGAAGAGGGGCAGTGCGGGAATTGATAGATTATGTGCTCACTAAAAAGGGAGTGTATGATCGTGCCATCGCTAAATATCTGGATAGCGTAAGCTAAAAGGAAGCTGCCGTGAACCGCAGAATACTCTCTTTGCTGATCTGCCTGATGCTCTTGACTCTGGCGGCCTGCTCGCAGGAAAAACTGATACAGGATACGCAGGCTATAGAGCAGGGTATCCCCGAAGAAAATGCCCTGGGAGTTCGGATGATTGAGTATCGCGATGATAAGGTGGATTACATCATTGAGGCTGCAGCGATGGACCGCTATACCGATCGCCGCATGACTTATGGCTATGATGTGACCCTCACCTCCTATGACCGCCAGGATCAGATCAGCGCTGTAATCAAGGCAGACACCACCATAGTGGATGATGCCAGAAACATCATATTTGCCAATGGCAACGTGGAGTTTAAGGGCAGGGAAGGGACCTTGCGCAGTCAGAAAATGATCTGGGAGCGCACTCTGGATGAGATCACGGTGCCGACTTACGTGGTTCTGATCCGGGGAGACGATGTCTTGAGAGGAAATAATCTTCGCACAAATGCGAAGCTGAGTTATGCCGAGATGGAGCTGGTATCCGGCGAAGGCTATGTGGATGAAAAGACTTTTTCTTGGTAGCCTGATCCTGCTCTGGGCAGTATTAGCGGTGGCTCAGGATGCAGAGCGCTTTCGGCTGATTCATTCGGATAAGCTCTATATGAGCAATCTGGAAAGCGGGCAGATACTGCAATTGAATGGCAATGTGCATTTCTTTTATGGCGATACGGAGTTTCGGGGGGACCGGGCTTTGATCCTGGATGGACCCAAGATAGCGCGCTTGAGCGGAAAGGTGGTGGTGAAAAACGATACTCTGCATTTGGTGGCAGATTCTCTGGCCTATTACCGCATTCCCAAGGTGCTGAATCTGGGGGGAAAAGTGCGGCTTACGCAGCGCAGCAAGGACGGATTCGTCCGGTGGATGCAGGGGGATCATGGCATCTACGATCAAGGCAAAGATACCTTTACCGCTTTCGGGAAGGTCAAGGCCTATGATCAGAAGGAAAATGGCTTTGCCGAGTGCGGATATGGCTTTTGGGACCGGGCTATCGGCTATGCTTATCTGATCGAGCAGCCGCAGATCAGAGCCGGAACTGAGGATACGCTGTTTGTGAGCGCAGACAAGATGGAGTTTTTTGATGAAGAACGCAAGCTCATCGCCACCTTCAACGTGCGCACCCAGAGCCGGGACTATCTGGCTACCAGTGACTTTCTGATCTATTTTGCCGAAGAGGAGAAGGCGGTGTTTATCGGAGAGCCCAGCTTTGAAAATTCCTTTGCCACAGCCTCAGCCCAGGAGTTTCAGCTCTTCTTTGAGGAGCGTGAGCTCAAGCGGGTGGTGCTGGTGGATTCCTGTCTGGTGAATTTTGCCAGCGAGGAGGATCAAAAGAAGGAAAACTGGGTGCGGGCAAAGAACATCGAGCTGAATTTTGCGGACGGAAAGATGCAGGATTTTGCGGCAGATGCCGAGGTGTCTTACTACTTTTT
>JALNWR010000286.1 GCA_023230795.1 Candidatus Cloacimonadota bacterium | reverse complement strand
TGCGATTGGGAATTATGACATAATCGTAGATTTTGGCATCCCGGAGATTGAGCATGAGAGCCTTATTCACTACGCTTTCACTGCCGCGGATGTGATGGATGGTTTTGATGGGCGTACAGAGCCAGGATTCACGGTGTATGATGATCGTATTGACGTGGTAGTAAACAACATGGAATCCAATTCCCCGAAACTAATGCCTCATGGGGAAGAACTAATTTCTGCACAGGCAGATATCAATTTTCATGGGTATCTACCTATGCAGAAAGAAGAATAAGGCAAGCTCTTATACAAAATACTTAAGAGGCTTGCACCTGGTGAACTAATGTCAAAAACAGACCTTGGCATGAATAGACCAAGAAAAAACCTAAAGCACTAAAACACAAGGAGAACAACATGAAAACAAGAGTATTAGTCGCATTACTGCTACTGGCAATTTGCACTGCCATCTACGCCAGCGAAGAATCTACCGATGCCGCAGGGCGTTGGCGTAAAACTCAGGAACTGAATCAAATGGCTGAAAGGTTTAAGGCTGAGACGGGGTTTACTGGAAAAATAAGCAATGATACTAACAGGATGTGTTTGGGCTACTATGAAGGTAAATTTGCTGACATCCACATAACAGCAGAAGCTGATACTGCATCTTTTAGATCTGTTTTCGAACAGATACTGGATAAGGTTTTACCATATACTTATGCTAAACGTGAACAACTGGCCAGTAGTAAGATTACCAATAACCTTGGAAGAATAAAGACGATATATTATCAGCAGGTTAACGGTTATAGGGTAGAGGGAGCCGGTAAACTGTCAATTGTTTATGAAACAGGACGCAAAGGCTTCGCTATAGGCAATGGTACAGTGGACTTGCCGGATGATGTACAGGTAAACATAGCTCGAGAGAGGGCAATTAGCATTGCTATTGACTATTTCAAAGATCAAATTAACCCTCCAGAGCATAAATTAGTCCCATACGTTATTGATGACTTGAGGTTCCATAATCCGGACAAAATGAATTACTCGTTGAAGTATATAATCTACTTGGGAGATTATGTTTACTATGTAGATGCTTCTACAGGGAGGCTGGATTGGGATAACGCCCCAGGTGATTTTCTGTCTACATTCGTTATAAAAGGTAAAGCGTATGACCCGTATGCCACCTCTCTTCAACCATCAGTTTTGAGCGATAGCCTTTCAATGCAGCAAATTCAAGTTAATGTAGATGGCATCTCTCAATATACAGATGATAACGGAGAAATAACTTTCCAAGCATCTGCTATAGATAGTTTTCAAGTTAATCTAAGATCAAGTGAATTCTACATCACTGATTACTCAGATTCCACTAATGTATTCTATTCCGATAGCAGGGAAGAGTACGTTCCGAATTCGAATATCTTTACCTCCCTCATCGGAGACGTTTGCAAAATCGGCACAATAACAAAACTGTGTTACGGCTCAAACACATATATACATACTAATGATCATATATCTGAGCTTAGGAACAGGTGGGGTAATTTTGAAGTAGATGATTTGAAGATAGTTGCTAACTTTATTCCAACCAGTCAGACAAATGCCGGGCAGATAACTTATAATCCCCCCGTAGTCAGGATAAAAACAGGACTTCATGGCTCCATAGTCAGGCATGAACTCAGCCATCTATTTACATATCAAGTACTTGGCAATAATCATTTCAATACGACACTATCACAGGGACGAGCTATGACAGAGGCACTTGCAAATTATTTATCTTGCAGCACAGTTGGATCTCCATATATGATTTATCCACAACCAAATGGTTCATCATACGATATACTTAACCTATCAGTTCCAGCAGTGAACCCCTGGTCACTAAATGAAGAGGGATATAGTAATTACTTTTCAGGAATTTTCCTCGCCTCCGCCTGGTGGAGTTTGCTAGATAATGACCTCTTCCCTCCCGGTGAACAAGGAAACAATGGGGTCGATACATTGTTGGTTCATTCACTAAATCAGGTAAAGGAAGAAATCCCCCAGAACAATGCCTATCGCTACAAACCCCGCTATTTCTACAACATCCTCATGAACCGGGTGGGTGATGATGATGCGCCCTATCCTTTAAACCTGAAGCAGGAGGCCATTAGGAAGGCTTATGAATCCCGTGGCTTTCATTTTTACCCCAAAGTGGAGAGTTATAGCGTTGCGCTAAGGCCGAGGAACTCCTTTTCTCCGGGAGACGAGGTGCATGTAAACATTACCGAAGCTCCTCAGAATACCGCTTTCAAAGTATATGTAATAAAGCACGATGAATATACGTATGTCAATGGAGCTTTAGTATCCACCATAAACGATCACCTTGCCAGTGATTTCATGCCTATAACGGGAAGCACCGATGCAAACGGGAGATGGAACGGAGCTATCTGGACTATCCCTGCCATAGCAGAAAATGCGATTGGGAATTATGACATAATCGTAGATTTTGGCATCCCGGAGATTGAGCATGAGAGCCTTATTCACTACGCTTTCACTGCCGCGGATGTGATGGATGGTTTTGATGGGCGTACAGAGCC
>JALNWR010000071.1 GCA_023230795.1 Candidatus Cloacimonadota bacterium | reverse complement strand
TGGAATCTATGGTTTGCATGGCCGGGCTCTGGCTACAGCCAGCGGAATCCAATTGGCCAATCCCAAGCTCAAAGTGATAGTCTTTGGCGGAGATGGCGATAGCCTCGGCGAAGGGCTTGAGCACACCCTTTTTGCTGCCAAACGTAACATCGATCTTACCTTGATCTTACACAATAACGGTAATTATGGGCTTACTACGGGTCAGACATCTCCTCTTTCTACGCCAGGATTTAGGGGACCTACTACCCCGATGGGAAACGTGGAAAGACCTTTTACGCCCATTACGCTTATGATGGAGGCAGGGGCCAGCTTTGTAGCCCGCAGCTATAGCGCCAAAATAGAACATCTGAGCCAGATCATCCTTCAGGCTATCAAGCACCCGGGTTTCTCTTTTGTGGAAGTCCTGCAGCCCTGTGTGAGCTATAACAATACTTATCAACTCTATAACGAGCATTGCCAGATCATGGACGCTATCCCCCAGGAAGAGGAAGAAGCCAGGAAGCTGGCCAAGTCCAAAGAGCCTATCTATCTGGGGATTTACCGTCAGGAATCTCTTCCGGTGTATCACAAGCAGATCAAAGTGGGAGGAGAGTCCCTCACCTTGGATCAGCGTAAGGCACTGCTCAGGTCACGCTCATGAAAAAGCGCAATATTATACAGCTGATCGTGTTTCTGCTTTCTCTTGGCATCCTCAGCTTTGTGATCGTAGCCGGTAAAAAGTCCATCCACAATGTCTGCCCCTATGCTGTAATCTGCTTTGGCATGCTCAAGGGTAACTTCTTCAGCCTTTCTTTGCAGGTAGCCGCTCTGGGCATAGTGCTGGGTCTTGCCTTTATGCTGATCTCCATGTTCTGGGGACGCATCTTCTGCGGATATATCTGTCCTTTGGGCACTTTCCAGGAAGGTCTGTATGCTCTCTTTAGAAAGAAGGGAGCCCGCCAGATACCTTACTTTCATGAACGCACTTTTTCCAAACTCAAATACTGGGTATTAGCCCTTACCTTCATCCTCGTGATAGTAGGCCTGTCCTGGATATATACGAATTTCTGTCCCTTTTATACCTTATCACGTTTGCCCACTTTAGCTTTGGGAGGGCTGATCACCCTTGCTATCATAATTATTGGATCGATATTCCTGCAGCGCTTTTGGTGCAGATTTCTGTGTCCCTATGCGGCTCTGCTGAATCTATCGCAAAAGCTGGGTGAGCTTTTTGGCATTCCCCGCCGCAAGATACATCGCAATCTGGAGCGCTGTATAGATTGCGGCCTCTGCGCAAAAAATTGCCCTATGAATCTGGAGATACTAAATGACGAATATGTAGATTCTCTGGATTGCATCCACTGCCGCAAATGCCTGGATGCCTGCCCAAAACCCGGAACCATATCTCAGCGGAGGAACTCATGAAACGAGCTTTACAAATCATCATTATCATCCTGCTTTTGGCCATAGTGATTATTCAGATATTGAGCTTGACCGGCAGAATAACCTTCGGGGAAGAGCAAGAAGTCTGCCCCGTAAATGCCATCACCATGAAAGATGGCAAAGCCGTCATAGACAGCATCAAATGCATCGGTTGCCGCCGCTGTGTAGATGGTTTTATCGCCATTCCCTGGGAAGATGTTTATCCGCCAGAAGACCTTCTTCAAACCGATACTATTGCCCAGGAAGAGCCTGAAGCAAATCCTGCGCCCATCCAAACTGAAGCTGCGCAAGCTCCAGTAAACCCTCCTGCAAAGAGCCTGGAAAAAACCCCGGAAGTTCAGGATAAGCAGTCTCAAGAAGCAAGCTCAATAGACGTGGAAAGCACGCAAGCTATAGAAAATCCAGAGCGAAATGCCCATTACGTAGTTGATGCCGAAGGCTGCATTACCTGCAACCGATGCCTGAGAGTATGTCCTGAAGATGCCATCTCATACCAGGGTGGTAAAGCTTATATCGATCCTGAGAAATGCACGAACTGCGGAATCTGCGCTGGGCTGGAACCTGATAAGTTCAGAGGCTGTCCGGTGGGGGTTATTCATCCAGCTCTTTGATATTGCAGCGTTTTCAGCGAAAAGGTAGTTCTGTCCAGAAATTTCTTGACAGAACTTAAGAATATTATATACGTGATATGGTCAGGTGAAATACATGTATTATCATGTCTGACAAGGGAGAAAGACATTGCTGTTACAGAAATATTTTGAGACAAGAATGCAGATGATAGACGATGGCCTGAATGCGGCGTTAGATTTTGATAAACGTTATGCAGGGCAGCTGAAAGAAGCGATGGTCAAGGCCGTGATTCCTGGTGGGAAGAGATGGCGCCCCCTGCTATTGATCTCCATTTTTGATGTGCTGACAGGCATGAAGAAAAACAACAAACTAATGCCGGATGCGATTCATGCAGCCTGTGCGGTGGAGCTTGTCCACAATGCAGGGCTGATTCATGATGATCTGCCCAGCGTGATGAATAAGAAAGAGCGTCGGGGGCAGCCTGCCATTCATCAGGAATATGGGAATGCGATCGCGATCCTGGCTGGAGATGCGCTTTATACTCTGGCTTTTGAGCTCATTAGCCAGATTAAGGACCCGGCCGCTGCCAATCTTGCCATTCGCAGCCTTGCCATCAATAGCAAGAGTTATGGCCTGATAGGCGGACAGGCGGTGGCTTTGGCCAGCAAACGCAGAGTGATGAAGATCAATACCCTTCGCTATATAGATATGAAGAAGGTGGGGTCTTTGCTTTTGGCCAGCTCGGATATTGCGTGCATCCTGGCTTCGGCAGATGATGATACCCGGCAAATTATGAATGACTATGCCATGAATCTGGGTATGGCCTATCAGATGATTGCAGATATCAGCAAGGATTATGTCCGCGGTGGTGAAGACCTGGATTTTTCAGAAGATTATGTGCCTGCAGCCAAGAGCGGCTATACCGGACTTTTAGGCTTTGACAAGGCTCGTAAGCAAGTGGAGAAAATGCTGGAGGAATCTTCCAGCAGTCTCGATGCTTTTCCAAATAACGCCGCACTTCAAGAGTTCATTCAAATGATCGCGGAAAAATTGCCTTAAGAAATGATAGATATCCATAGCCACATCTTACCAAATATAGATGACGGCTCTGCTTCTGCCGAGCAAAGTCTGCAGCAGCTCAAACAAGCTGAAGAGCTCGGCGTAAGCAAGATATATCTTACTTCTCACTATTTTCGGGGGCATTATCAATATACCCGCGGGGAATACGATGAAAAGCTAAATAATTTGCGTGAGCAGGCCCAAACAGCAGGACTTCAGATTGAGATAGAAAGCGGCTTTGAAGTCTTTATCCAGCCTGGAATCCAGGAAGATATCCAGGAGCATTCCCTCACTATGGGCGATAGCCGCTATGTATTGATTGAAAGCGAACTAAATGGCCTACCCACAGATTTTTACGCCAATGTATATCCTCTGCTCAGGGCTGGATACAAGCCGATCCTGGCTCATGCCGAGCGATATGTAAGCATCATGCACAAACCCAGCAAGGCTCGCGATCTGGTGGATAAGAATGTCTATATTCAAAGCAATGCCGGGGCGTTTTTGGGCTTTTATGGTGAGAAAGTCAGGCAAACAGCCTGGACTTTGCTGGAAAATGGCTGGACGCACTTTTTGGCTTCCGATGATCATGTGAAAGGGGAATATGGGGCTCTGGTTGAGGCCAGCAAGCTGATCGGAAAGCGGATCGATGACCATACCGCAGATTTGCTTACCAGGGATCATCCTGCCAGGATTAGCAACGGCGAGGCGATTAAATACTCTTATGTAATAGTGAAGCGTCCTCGCAATCACCGCAAAAAGAGCATAATGCGGAGGCTCTTTGGCTAAGCTGCTCATTACAGGCATCACCGGCTTTGTGGGCTTTGCAGTACTCCGTAAGATCATCAATGAGGGTCATGATATCACAGCCTTGCTGCGGCCCAAGACCGAAGCCAAAAGATATCAGGAGTTTTCAGACAAGGTCACGTTCAAGGAATTGAGCCTTAGCGACACCGCAGGCTTGAGGGACTATCTGCAAAGCTCAGATTTTGACACTATCATGCATATCGGAGCGCTGAGGGGAGGCCGAAAAGCTTCCCAGGAAGAGTATTATCGCAGCAATGTCAGCAGCACAGAGCAGATGGTGGACTATTGCCTGAAACATGATGCCAGGCTGATCTTCTGTAGCTCAGTGGGCGTGTATGGCGCCATCCCCAATGAACTTCCGGCAAATTACCAAAGCCAGAAAAACCCTGATAACTACTACCATTATACCAAGATAGAAGCGGAGAAGATCATTGGAAAGGCTATTTTGCATGGGCTCAAAGCAGCTATCATCCGTCCCAGCATTACTTATGGCAAAGGTGACCATGGCTTTCCCTATCAATTGGTTAAGCTGGTGGCGCGCTACCAATTCCCCTTGATCAACAAACGCATCTGGATTCATCTGTGTCATATCGATGCCCTGGTGCTTGCCTTCAAGCTCTGTCTGGGCAAAGGTTTTGAGAGCGGCCTGGTCTGGAATGTAGCAGATCGGGAGCCGGTGCAGCTCAGCGCTCTGGTAAACTTCATTTCCCGGCAATTGCATAAAAAGAACTATCCTTCTCTGCTGAAGGTGGACAGGGTGTTTTTCAGCTTTGGTGAGAAGCTCTCCCGGCTGTGCAAGAACGAGCTTTTTATCAGCCGCTTTGAACTGATCTCTAAAAGTTGGTTTTACGACGTGCAAGGATATTACAAAGCTATAGAAAAGCTGGGGCAAAAGCCGCACTTTACCATTCCCGGCATCCAGATCACCATCGACGACTATTTGGGGAAATAATGGCGATCCCGATCATCAATAGCTGGCAGGACTACTATCCCGTAGCCCATGAAGGTTTGGGCTCATCTTATGAACGCATCATCTTGAACCGCCTCATTATGCGGCTGTACGAGGCGGGAGACTATGAAAATGCTTTGGAGACTCCCTGTTTTGGTTTTACCGGAATCTCGGGGATAAATCTTGCAGCCCTGGCGCAAAGTGGCTGCCAGGTGATGTTGGAAGACCACGATCCCCAGCGGGCTGCCCTCATTCGCAAGAGCTGGCAGCAGCTGGATCTGCCTCTGCAGATCAGGCTCAATCCCAGATATACCAAGCTGGATTATCCCGATAAATCAGTTGATTTTGGCTTTAACTTCTCGGCGCTGTGGTTTGTGCATAGTCTGCCAAAGTTCATCACAGAGCTTTGCCGGGTGATCAGAAAGGACATCCTGATCTGTGTGCCAAACCGCGATGGAATAGGCTTTAAGGGACAGCTGAAGGGTTACAGCCCGGAAGAGTATCCCGAGCTATATCCTCAGCATATCGATCCCCGGAGTATAGCGTGGCTGATGCGGAGACAGGGCTGGAGTATAGTGAAACAGGGCTATATAGATTGCCCGCCCTGGCCTGATATCGGCATGAGTAAAGAGGACTTCATTTCGCAGAAGCTAAGAAAGAATATTACGACGTGTGAACAGCCGAAAAAACAGCCGGAGAATCCGCTATCGATAATGCCGTATTACCAGGGGAAAGACCCCGATTTTGAGCGGCGCATGCTGCGGCTATATCCCTTTGAACTGCTTGCACCCCGGTTTTTCAAACGCATTTGGGCGCATCATTACTTTATGCATTTCCAGCCGTGAACAAGCGCAGCCTCCTTTTCCTCATTTTCGGCAGTATCATCGGGCTGGGGCTCATACTTTTATGGCTGAATTACGTACCCATATCAGAGCTTAAAGGATACTTCACAGAGCTTTCCCCGTTTCATGTGTTCCTGGCTGCGACTGCTTATCTGGCGGCCTACTTTGTGAGGTCGGTGCGCTGGAACATCCTCTTGTCTCAGAGCTATCGCATCCCTGTTTACGATACCTGGTTTTATGCGATGGCGGGAAACCTGCTGAATTATCTGATCCCGATCCGGGCCGGAGAGCTGGTAAGGGCATGGTTTGTAAAGCGCAATCATGGCCATAGCATAGTCAGCAGCCTGCCTTCTATAATCATAGATAAAACCTTTGACACTCTGGCCATAGTAGCGGTGCTCATCCTCATTCCCTTTTTGGCGATAGAGATCAGTGCGGGACTCTGGGTGCTGCTTGCACTTTTGGCGATAGTATTTGTGCTCTCAGTGGGGCTGTTGCTATTGGCGGCCTGGTATCCACAGAAGGTCTTGACCTGGCTATCGCTACCGCTCATGGTAGTGCCGGTTAGATTCAGAGAGAAAGTGCGTGGCTTTATCCAGCTCTTGATAGAAGGGCTCAATCTCTTTGAGCATCATCCCGGCAAGCTGATTTTGGCTACGCTGCTTACGGCTCTGGGAATCCTGCTGGACGGGATATATTTTTATCTGATCTTCGAAGCTTTTGGCATAGATTTCAGTTTCCTGCTGGTGCTTTTTGGTTATACTCTTATCAATCTCAGTTACGCTCTGCCACAGCCTCCAGCGCAATTGGGCAGCAACGAATGGATGATGATCATAGTCTTTAGTTTAGGATTTAGTTTGACAAAGTCCAGTGCCTCTGCGATCATGGCATTCGCACACATTCTCACTGCAATCTTGATGGGAGTGGTGGGTGGTGTGGCCTTTGCCATCTCGGGTTACGAGGTGATTCACATGATATTTAAAGGAGAGAAAATAGATGGAAAATCTGATTGATCAGATACAGAAACTCAGCAAGTCCGTACAGGGACTGAAAGCCGAAATTGCAAAAGTAATAGTAGGACAGGATAAGATTATAGACCAGGTCTTGACCGCACTCTTTGCCAATGGTCATGTCTTGATAGAGGGAGTGCCCGGTTTGGCCAAAACTTTGATGATTTCATCTCTGGCGCAGAGCCTGTCTCTGAGTTTTTCCCGCATCCAGTTTACTCCGGATTTGATGCCCTCGGATATCACCGGTTCAGACATCCTGGTTTCGGATCAAAAGACTGGTGCCAGGAGCTTTCAATACCTCAAAGGCCCGGTATTTGCCAATATCATTCTGGCCGATGAAATCAACCGGACGCCACCCAAAACTCAATCTGCATTGTTACAAGCCATGCAGGAATATACTATTACCAGCGGTAATAAGACCTGGCAGCTGGATAAACCATTCATAGTGATGGCGACCCAAAATCCCATCGAGCAAGAAGGTACTTATCCGCTTCCGGAAGCCCAGTTGGATAGATTTATGTTTTACATCAATATCGATTACCCCGGCTATGAAGAAGAGCTGAAGATAGTGGAAAGCACCACAGGCGGGAGCCTGCCCGAGATCAAAGCCCATCTGGGAGCCCGGGAAATTCTTGCTTTGCAAAGCGCAATTCGCCAATTGCCAGCCAGCGAACATGTGGTAAAATACGCTGTTGACCTGGTCCGTTCCAGCCGGCCAAATACAGAAGATGCAGACCCTGAAATTCAGCGGTGGGTGAGCTGGGGAGCCGGCCCTCGGGCATCTCAATACCTGGTACTGGGAGCCAAGGCTGTGGCTGCGATGCAGGGCAGACTGAGCCCTTCCGAAGAGGATGTTCGCACAGTGGCCCCGTTAGTCTTGAAACACAGGATACTGCTGTCTTTTGCGGCAGAAGCAGAAGGCATCAGTTCCGCAGATATAGTAGCACTCTTGCTAAAAGGGAAAAGCTAAACTGGGAGGCTAAATGAAACGCCTGATACTCATAATCTTGATAGCGCTGTTCATGATAGGCGCTAAAGCGGTGGAAAATCGCTTTCTATACCCTTTGGGCCATGTCAAAGGTGTAGAGGCAAACCATATCCAGGTGGCGGATTCGCAAGTCTTGACGCACAATCTCAACCAACTCTGGGTCTATAGCACCTTCAATGCCTGGCAGCCCAGATTGGAAGCTTCCTATTTATCCGAATACCGCATAGAAGATGTGAATTTTCAAACGGGTAACCGCATCTATCTATCCAGCCATGAACCGGCCAATAGCGTGAGCATCATCGATTCTCTAAATATGTATGGCCGCATCTATTTCATCGATACCGTGATTGGTGACAACATCACCCGGGAAGGCTCCACGCTCTATGTGGCAGACCGCTATCGGGGCATAGATATCATCGATGTCGGAGGAGGCGTATCCACAGAGCTGATGTCCAATTTCTCCGAAAAATGGGGGATCAAAGACTTTGTGGCACAGTATCCTTACATCTATGCGCTCAACGATTTTGGCTTTGTAACCGTGGATATCAGCAATCAAAACTTCCCCCTGAGCATCGCCACAAATTACCAGATTCCAAATGCCACAAAGCTCGTTAAATACGGTGAATATGTATATGTCGCTGCCGGCAAAGAGATACTGGTGCTTTCGGTGCGCGATCCGGACAGCCCTGTCCTGGTTACCCAAATGCCATTTTTTAACGTGATTCAGGCCCTGGCTGTGAAAGATAACCGTCTTTTTGTAGCTCTGGGGCAAGGCGGCGTGAAAATACTGGATATTTCCGTGCCAAATCGCATCAGCGATATCAATACCTTTTATCCCCCGGCCGCCGCTATCGGTATTGCTCTGGGAAACGATTATATCTATATCGCCATGGGCAAAGACGGCTGGATGATCTATGAGTATAGATAGTTAGATAGATAAGCGCAGCAAGCCGGCGCGCCCATAAGTTCAATTTGATTTTAACTTGTTTTTAACTCGAGTTCACTCGAAGCTTCGAGTCATCTCGAGTTAAAACCGAATCAGAAGCAAGTCTAAAGCATAGGCGGGAAGCATGAAGCGAAGCGCTTTTCGTAGCGAAGAGATCGAGCGTGAGCAAATCCGGGATTTCGCTTGACTATATCCGGCTGATAGATTACTTTATCTACAAAAAGATTCCAGTTTACAATTTAGCAAGCTTTGGCTTTGTATTTGCAAAACAATGAATAAAAATTGTAATGATAAGAGGTAATAAATGCGACCAGATAGAAATGAATTGATCAGGATGCTTAGCCTGCAAGATCAGGATGAGCTGGATGATCTGTATAAACAAGCTTATGAGATCAAAAAGCAGCAGGTAGGAACCAAGGTCTATTTCCGGGGGATTATCGAGCTGAGCAATATATGCAGTAAAAACTGTTTTTATTGCGGCATCCGCAGTGGTAACCCGGATTTCAAGCGCTATACCATATCGATGCAGGAAGCGCTGCGGGAAGCAAAGTGGTGTTTTGACCAGCGTTACGGCAGCCTGGTAATCCAGGCGGGAGAACGCACTGATGAGGCATGGGTGGATTTCATCACCGAGCTTGTTGCTGGCATCAAGGAGCTTTCCGGGGGCAAGCTGGGAATGACCCTGAGTTTGGGAGAGCAGAGTGAAGAGGTATATGCCCGTTGGTTTGAAGCGGGTGCGCACAGGTATCTTTTGCGCATTGAGACTACAAATCAAGAGCTATACAAATCACTTCATCCGGCAGATCACAGCCTTGAATATCGCTTGAAATGCCTGCGGTCATTACGCAAGGTAGGTTATCAAGTGGGAACCGGAGTGATGATCGGCCTGCCCGGACAAAGCATGGCAGACATAGCCGACGATATACTCTTTTTCTTTGATGAGGATGTGGATATGCTGGGTATGGGGCCCTATATTCCGCATCAAAAGACTCCGCTGAAGCATCTGGTAGATAGTT
The DNA here is from genome assembly GCA_023230795.1 of Candidatus Cloacimonadota bacterium. Lineage (GTDB taxonomy): Bacteria > Cloacimonadota > Cloacimonadia > Cloacimonadales > Cloacimonadaceae > UBA5456. The sequence goes on along the minus strand of JALNWR010000071.1, from coordinate 2,712 downwards.
TTGATCCGGAGCTTGCTTTGCAGCTTGGGCTGAAGTTGATAGCCGTGTGTCGCATCGCCCTCAAGGATATCAATATTGCCACCACCACAGCCTTGCAGGCTCTGCATCCTGAAGGCCGGGAACTGGGACTTTTAGCCGGCGCAAACGTCTTGATGCCAAATATCACCAATACCGAATATCGAGATGGATATCAACTTTATGAAGGCAAGCCCTGCCTGGATGAAAATGCGGATCAATGCATCAATTGCCTCTCCCGCAGGATAGCCTCAATCGGCGAGAGCATTGGCTTTGACGAGTGGGGAGACAGCCTCCATTTTTTCAAAAGGAAGCAGTAAATGTCTTTTTCCACTATTATTATACAGTTTCGGAACGCTTTTTGCACATATAGTAAAGTAAAAAATAATTCTCGTTTGATACATGGAGGATCATGATGTCGAAAAAGTACTTATGGTATATACTGATGCTGGCTCTTATTACCATAGCCGGCTGTGCTGAAAAAAACACAGCTTATCAGGACGCGGATGCGCTTAGCCTGCTGGCCGTGGTCCCTGTAGTGGGGAATCCCACGCAGCTTGCTTACGATGATGTGAATATGTATGTCTCGCTGGATCAGGGCGGCTTGGGTGCAATTGATTTAGAAAACTTTACTCTGGATTGGTACACTGAGATGAAATTTAGCTTTGCGGATACCTACAATGTTTTCAAGCAGACCCGAAGACTCGCTGTGGTACCAGAGCACAACCGTCTTTTCCTCAATGAGATTACCGACACTGACGAGATATGGATCATCGATACTACCCATCCCGATTCGTTGACTATCATCGAAAATGCGATAGGCAATACTCAGGGTATCCGGGATTTTGTCGCCAGAAGCATTCCCTCACCTATCTCAGCAAACGTGATGGAAGCCGCGTATTGTTTTTCAAACAGCATTATATATAGGCTCTATGATGGTGAGTTGTGGATTGGTTTTGGCGTGAATCTCACCAATCTCCCTGTGCAAATTTCAGGAGTGGATTTTGACGAAAACTACATTTACGGAGCAGCTCAACAGCGTGGTTTGTGGATTTTCAGTAAAGAAGATGGTAGCTATGTTAGCGATCTGGGTTTATACGGTGAAGCTCGAAAATTGGTGGTTCGTGATGGCTATGCCTATGTGGCCTGCCGTCAGGGCGGTCTGCAGATTGTGGATGTACGCGATCCGCAGAATCCCGTGAGAATTTCGGGGTATGATACCTCCGGCTACGCCAACGAAGTGGATTACCATGATGGAACTGTGGCAATTTCATCTGGCGGTGGTGGTGCTTATGTATTTGATGTTAGCAATCCTGCCGAACCGGTCTTGATGCAGCGAATGACAGAGGTTGGTTACAGCAATGCGGTCAAGTTCAAAGGCGATGTATTGGCCATTGGCAGCAGAGATGACGGCGTGTTCTTTTACAAGATGAATAAATGAATAAAGCATTTCAATAGAACTTAAATATCAGGGACCTGAGCATAGGTGCTTCAGGTCCCTTTTTGCCATATAATGAATTTTACCAACAAAGGGGAATAGATGAAACAACTGATTTTAGTGTGCGTATTACTTAGCGTCTTGACGCTGGTTTTTGCAGAAAGCCCGGTCCGGATACAGCAGTCTCGGGCAGAGAGCCTTACTTTGAGGTTCACAGCTCCCGAGCTTGAGCTTTCTTCTCAGAAGGTAGGCTCGCAAGATTTTACTGCAATCAAGATGGCCTCGGCAAGTACTTCGCCAGAGCCCGGTCTTCCGGAATTGCCGGTGTTTAGCACCAGCATTATCATGCCTGCCTCAGGCTCTTATACTTTGAATGTGCAGCCTCTCAGCCAGAGAAAGCTGCAAGATATACATCCTCTACCTGTGTTTGAAGAAGGCAGTAAGGCCGAGTTTGAACCTTCCAAATACTATAGCGCACAAACCCAGCCTGTAGTGCAATCCTCCGGTATATCTGTACTGAGAGACTTCCGGATTTTGAGCCTCAGCATCCATCCCGTGCAGTGGGATGCCAAAAGCAGTGAACTTACTGTGTATGACGAGGTCTTAGTAGAAGTGAGCTTTACCGATGAAGCCAGTGTTACGGATATGGCAGATTATGTTAGCTATTCCCCCGCCTTCAGAAACATCTATGCCGCCAATCTGCTCAACTTTGAGGATTACCGTTATCTGAATTCCACTCAGGGCTATGGCCGGATACTGATGATTCGGGCTAATAATTCCAATTCCGTTTATCTGTCTTTGATAGAGAACTTTGCGAATTGGAAAAGGATGAAAGGCCATGAGGTAAATCTGGTCAATGTCCAGATAGCAGGTTCATCCAGCACAGCCATCAAGAACTATATTCAGGCTCAATATGATAATCCCGATACCCGCCCGGATTATGTGATCCTGATCGGAGACACTCCGCAGATACCCACTTTTTATGAAAGCTATACGTACTACAACGGAGAAGGGGACTATCCTTATACCTTCCTGGCTGGAGACGATTTGCTGGGAGATGTATTTATCGGCAGAATCTCGGTGGAGACTGTGGATCAATTGGCCACTGTGCTATCCAAGGTCTATCGCTATGAAAGGGATATAGTAAACGATCCCAGTGCTGCGGCTTGGGTAAACCGCATTTTGCTGATCGGAGACCCCAGCACTTCGGGCATCTCCTGCATGTATAACAGCAAATATATCAAAGAATTGGCCGAGAG
>JALNWR010000285.1 GCA_023230795.1 Candidatus Cloacimonadota bacterium | reverse complement strand
ATCTGCACAGCTGAGGCGGTAGAGATATATCCCGCTGCTTACCCCGCGTCCCTGTTCATCACAGCCATCCCAGATTACGGTATGTTCCGGCTGCCATAGGCTGATTGGCATAGAGTTTGCGGACTAACTGACCTTTCATATTATACACATTCAGGCTGGTAGTCCCGCTACGGGGGAGCTGGAACGCAATATTCGTCTCGGGATTGAAAGGATTGGGATAATTCTGGGCCAGAATAGCGATTGGCGGCACTGGCAAGACGGGATCGGAAACGCCGATGGGAGAAGCATCTATCCGGGTGGCATATACTGCACTGATGAAGTAAAGGTCCTCCACAATACCGGCTCGGGCATCCGTCCAGGCTACCAAGGCGGAATTGCCAATGACAGCGGCGCGGGCATCCCACTGTTCCCCCCTGGCAGCACAGAGCAGCTCGGGGCCATCGCCCAAAGCAGTCCCCTGAGGGCTGATATATCTCAGAAACAGATCCCGGAAACTATCGGTATCACTGTAAGCACTCCAGGTGCAACCAAAGCTTCCATTGGCAAATTTAAACAGTTGGACGTCAGAACAATACCGCAAATCCTGTGCTACCAAACAACCGTCTTCTGGATACAGCAGGCTGCCATCTCCCGCTATATTCTGCAAATGCAAATCAAAGTATGCGTGGCGGGTTTTATAGATCAGAGCAAGATCCTCGCCAGCCAAAATGTCACAAATATCGTAAGATGGAAACGGAAGCAGAATGCCGGCATCGCTCCAAAGTCTGTTTCCTGCGGCATTTATCCTTTGTGCCTGAGATATATTATGGGTATGGGCATGAGTGAAAACCACCAGGTCACCGTCCAGCAAGGCGATAGAATAAATACTGTGGTAAGGTATTTCGGTATCTATAAGCAGCTCAATCCCACCTGCTGGCCAGCCCGCTTCCGGATCGCCATTGGGATCGATCCTCAGCGCAAAACCGTTGATAAAATGCGGATCGTAACCATGCAGATTGAAGACAATGTAGCGGTCACTGATCTTCGTAGAAGATATGCCGATATTGTCCGGCTGTGTGACCATTACCTTTCCTTGCGGGCCCCACATGACCTGGCCATTTGAGATGCGCTGTCCCATCAGAGTATTTTGAGGGAAGTCGCCACAAGTCCAGAGGAAATACAGATCATCGCCGCTGCTGCTCATTTGGGCAAAATCGAATGCCGTATCTTCGCACACCATGATGCCCAGGCCCGGATAGAGCAGATTGCCCGAGCTATCAACCCTTTGCACATAGGGCGGCAGGTATTGATATTCGCCACCGTAAGTGTGATGATAAAGAACCGCCACGCTGCCATCCGGCATGCTTTGCACCTGGGCTCTATCATAATGGTTGTTCAGCGGAGGATGCAGGGGCCTTCCTGCCGGCTCCAACAAGGGATTCATGGCCGCATCGTAAAGCTGGTAATAGACATTAGCCCAAAAGTTGCGATAGTCGCTCCAAAACACCAGATACTTATCCTCTGTGGGCACCACTGCTATCAAAGCGGCGATGCCGGTCAGGCGGGTGAACAAGGCGGCACCACCGGCATCCAGAGCAGGAGCGCCGCTGGTATTCAGAGCCTGACGTCGCACTGCTACCTGTGTATCTATTTTGTTGTACCAGAGGAAGAGCCCCTGGTCCGAAATTGCCAACAAAAGCGGGTACATAATTTTATGGCTGAAAGCACTGATAGCGAGGCCTTCATCGCCCCAGGCAGCTAATCCGGAAGGATCGATATATTGGCCTCTAAGCTCTTGGAGTCCGTATTGTTCCTCCGATTGCATCCAGGCAAGCCAGGCCCCTCCGGAAGGGGTGACTGAAAGCTGCACTTTTCCCCAGATTGTTTGCTCTACATTGGCAAGCTGGACTACAGGGTGATCCCAGACCAGTGCATAGCTGCCGTCAAAACGCGCCAGCATCAGTTTTTGTTCTTGTGAAAGTTGGAGCCCATAGCTCAGCATCAAGCCGCCATCTGCCAAAGCTTGCAAACAAGGCTGGTTATAAGTATCATTCCCAAGGTTAAGGTTGGTGATCTGAGCAGAGTTCATCAAAAGATTGCCCTGGTTGTCCATGCGGTGTAGCACGAGGTCGGTAGTGGAGGTAAATCTCACCTTCCACAGCACATAATTTCCCGAAGCATCTTGCAGGATGGAGTACCGTGAACCCGGAAATGCCTCCGGTGCGAGCATGGGGTTGTTTCCGATCACGGTTCCCTCTGCTGAAAAACGGATAAGTTCGGTAATGTGGCCATTGCCGACCCATTTATTGACATTGAGAATGAATCCGCCCTGTCCATCGCTTACCAGACCATCAATGTAGGTGCCATTATTGAGGCTGGCGAGGACTATCCCGCCTGCAGGCCACAACTGGTTGCCGAAACCATCCAGGTTTTGACCAATGACGGTCTGAAGTCCGGAAAGCTTGTTATCTATGACGTAAGCCCCTCCCATCTGATTGGCGAGTAAAAAGATACGACGGCGGGAGGTATAATCAAAGGGTATTTGCACCCCGTTTTCTCCCCATAAAACCTGACCGTGGGAAGT
>JALNWR010000284.1 GCA_023230795.1 Candidatus Cloacimonadota bacterium | reverse complement strand
GGGGACGCATCCAATCCAGCATTCTCCCAGTTTATTTTGGACGCGGGGACGCATCCAATCCAGCATTCTCCCAGTTTATTTTGGACGCGGGGACGCATCCAATCCAGCATTCTCCCAGTTTATTTTGGACGCGAGACGCATCCAATCCAGCATCCGCCACACCAGCATTTCCTCAGCTTTTACTGGACGCGAGACGCATCCAATCCAGCATCCGCATCTCCAGCATTCTCCCATTTTTTTTTGGACGCGAGACGCATCCAATCCAGCATCCGCATCTCCAGCATTCTCCCCCTCCAAAACAATTCCCTCCATCACACACCCAATCATCCCAAAAATAGCAAAAAAACCCCAAAATCTGACAAAGGACTTGACACAGTATGCCTTCTTTTCTTTTTATCAATTTATCATCAATAAAGAGAAAAGGAAAAATGGAAAAATACAGTTTGACACTTCTGCTCAAGCTCCAGATTCAGCATAGCTTGATACTTAGACTGATGTTCCCAGTTTATCATTACTTAAAATTGGGCCTTTTACTCCCGATATTTGAGAGCTTGATACCAAGCTTTTGTCTCCTTTTATCGGGGCATTTATTCCGATATCCCATCACTCGATTCGCAGGAGAGAGATGAATGAAGCGAGATAATCCGGCAGATCCGAAGAAGTATAAAGTTAGCGGCAAAGAAGCCCTGAATATGGTCTTGAGATATATTCGCCAGAAGCTCTCAGAGCAGATCGTGGCAGTGGCCAGCATTATCATATATTTATTGCTTTTTCAAACCATAATATTAGGCATTCCCATCCTGGATGCAGCGATCATCGCTTTGGGGATGGCTCTGGTGATTTTGGGCCTGGCTTTCTTCATGGAGGGTCTCTTGATCGGGATCATGCCCATGAGCGAGGAGATCGGCATCAAGCTTCCTCAAAAAGCGGGGGTGCTCACCATACTCATCATTGCTTTCATTCTGGGGGTGGGCGCCACCTTTGCCGAGCCGGCGATAGGGGTGCTAAAAGCTGCGGGAAGAAGCGTTTTGGCCTGGCAGGCGCCGCTGCTGTTTCTTTTTCTGAACAAGTATTCATCCATTTTGGTAAATGCGATGGGTATTGGAGTAGGCGTAGCGCTGATTTTGAGTATGTTGCGCTTCTTGAAGGGATGGTCGCTAAAGCCTTATATTTACATTTTGGTGAGCCTGCTATTGGGGCTTTCTTTGTACAGCTATCTGGATCCTAATCTCCGATATCTCTTAGGCCTGGCCTGGGATTGCGGAGGTGTAACCACCGGCCCGGTCACAGTGCCTTTGGTCCTGGCTTTGGGTATAGGTATCAGCCATGTGGCGCATAAGGGAGGCAGCAATGTAGAGGGTGGATTTGGTGTGGTTACCTTAGCTTCACTGGTGCCTATTATCAGTGTGATTCTGATGGGCATTCTTTTTTCATTCAGCGTACCTCAGCCCATGAGTGAAGCGGATTTTTTTGATCCGGCTAATAGTAAGACCCAGTTTCTTTTTGAAAGTCCCGAGCAGATGAAAGACTATGCCATTGGCAAAGCGGGATATGAAGCTCAACTGAAGCTCTTTGCTGAAGATGAGCAGGCTTTAATGGCTTATGTGGCAGAACTGGGCAGAGATGAAGCGAGGGTAAGAAAGGTTTTTGGAGATTACAAAGGCTTTCAGGCCTGGTTGATAAGCTATGGCAGTCCAGAGCTGAAGCAGCAATATGCACATATTTTGGATAGCGCAGTTTTTGCATTGGAACATCCCACCGGCGCGCTACAGCAGCTGAATTTTGTCGAATTTTTACGTCGCAACATCGCCAATGCCCTGCGTGCCATAGTTCCTCTTTCTGCATTTTTACTTTTCGTTCTGTATTTTGTTTTAAGGTCCCGACTCAGTCAGGCCGATGAGATATTTTTGGGTCTGGCCTTTGCCATCATAGGCATGGCAATATTCGGTGGAGGGATAGAGCTGGGACTCTCAAAGCTGGGAGATCAGGTGGGCAGCAATCTACCCGCATCTTTTTCTGCCATGGAAATGCCAGCTAATCAGCAAATCATCCGGAATTTTGATGAAAAGGTGGTAAATACTGCCATCAAACAAGATGGAGCCAGCGAGCGCTTCTTTTTCTTTCAGAAAGGACATAGCATCGAACAGGTTCCATTTGATGAGACGAATTACGATGCGGAGCAGGGAGTTTATCGTTATGTACCAGTGCGTGGTCCTCTTTTTGGTAAAGGCGAAAACAATCTCACCGGCATCTTGCTGGTGCTGATCTTTGCCTTCATTATGGGCTATAGCGCCACTTTGGCAGAGCCGGCTTTGAATGCTCTGGGCATCACGGTGGAGGACGTCACCGTAGGTGCATTCAAAAAGAGCATCCTGATTCAGTCTGTAGCCATCGGAGTGGGCTCGGGGATACTGCTTGGTATGGCCAAGATCATCTGGAATCTGCCGCTATTTTGGCTCCTAGCCCCACTGTATCTGCTGCTCTTGATCATTACCAAGCTTTCCACAGAGGAATTTGTGAATATTGGCTGGGATAGTGCAGGCGTAACCACCGGGCCCATCACG
>JALNWR010000070.1 GCA_023230795.1 Candidatus Cloacimonadota bacterium | reverse complement strand
GGGACGGAATTTCAAATAGCATCCCGGAAAGACGCGCATCCCCTACGAGTCTCATCGAGACGGAATTTTAGATAGACCCAGACAGGTGCACAATGCCTTGAGTCCTGTAGGGACGGAATTTCAGATAGTAACCTACAGCTACACAAGGTTATAGAGTCCTGTAAGGACGGAATTTCAGATAGCATCCCGGAAAGACGAGCACCCCCAACGAGTCCCAGCGGGACGTAATTATAGATAGCAACCTACTGCTACACAATGTTATAGAGTCTTGTGGGGACGGCATTTCAGATAGCAAACACCGACCAGTCCATAATCAGACTCTCGTAAAATGGGGGAATGCCTGTATGCATATTAGTGCTTGACAAAAAAAGCAAAACATAATTAAATGTCGAGAAAGAAATTTACATAATCCCAAGGGGGTAACATGAGCAGTGAAAAGACAGTCTTTTACAAACCAGGCCTGTTTGAGGGCATGACCGAAAAAGAGATAGATGCATTTTCTGCGAAATTAAAACGCATGAAGTTTCCCAGAGGAACTCAGATTATCACGGAAAATGAACCTGCTGACAGCTTGTTTTTCATTTGCAAGGGTAGGGTAGAGATAAATAAAGGTTTGAAAAATTTCGAAACTCCGGCCGCACAGCTATCGATACTGGAGCCGGGAGACTTTTTCGGAGAAATGAGTGTGGTGGATGAAGAGCCCCGCAGTGCTTCTGTATTGGCCCTCGAAGCAGTGGAGCTTTTGGTTATCCCAAAAGAAGTCTTCATCGAGCTTTCCTTTAAGCATCCCCCTGTGATGCTCAATCTCATCCGTACTCTATCTTCACGTCTGCGCAGTACCAATGAGCTCTTTGCAGGCCTGATGGATGATATGATCTCCCAAAATCGTTTGAAGGCGATTGGGATGGCAGCCAGTAAGATCATCCATGATATCAAGACGCCTTTGACCGTAATCGTCCTGACCGCACAGCTCGTCGAAAATCTCTTTCCCGGCAGTGACGAATTTACCCAGAGCATAGTCAGGCAAACACGTTTGATCGATCAATTGGTGCGTGAGATTCTGGATTTTTCTCAAGGCGTGGAGTCCACCCCTTTGATCCAAAAAGTAGATCTGATCAGATTCGTTGAAGACCTCAGAGAAATGAACGAAGTTGCCTTGAAAGGACGCGATATTTCTTTCGTGGTAGAGAACAAAGTAGATGACTTCGTGTATTTTGATGAAAATAAGATTCGCAGAGTGCTGATGAATCTGATCAAAAACGCCAGCGAGGCTATAGATGCAGGCAAAGAGATCAAACTCACAGCTTCCATGACCTCCGGATGGCTGCAGATCAGCGTGATCGACAATGGCCCCGGAATTCCGCCCCGAATCCGGGATCGTATCTTTGAACCCTTTGTTACAGAAGGTAAAGTCCATGGCACAGGTCTGGGGCTGCCCATCTGTCGCAAGCTGGTGCAGGAGCATCGGGGCAGATTGGAATACATCCCGTTGGAGCCTACAGGCAGCCGCTTTGACATTCGCATTCCGCAGACCATAAAATAAATAGCTTGTCAAAATAGGGGCTTCAAATAATTTGGTTTTTAAATCAAAAAATTAAGGGACGGTTCAAAATGTCAAGAATATGCGATATCTGTGGAAAGAGCGCTCAAGTGGGGAATCATCGTTCCCATGCCTTGAACGCCACCAAACGTCGGTTTTATCCGAATTTGCACGAAATTCGTGCCATCATGGATGATGGAGTTAAGCGTGTAAAAGTTTGTAGCTCTTGCCTGAAAGCAAATAAAGTCCGTAAAGCCGTATCCAAATAAGATACTTCTTACGAGCCGAAGAGTTTATTACATAAATCGGGAATTGCGGTGATGCCGGATTCCCGTTTTCTAATTATGAAAACGATGTAAACTATTGGGGGATAATATGTTAATCGAAGAAATTCAAACCCAGGTAACAGAAAGTTCCACCGCCTTAAGAGATGTAAGGCATGAGATGGGTAAAGCCGTGATCGGACAGGATGCCATCATCAGCAGACTCCTGATCGCTATCCTGGCAGATGGACATGTGCTGATAGAGGGAGTCCCCGGTCTGGCCAAGACCCTCATCGTCAGCAGTTTGGCAGCCAGCCTCAAGGCCAGCTTTACCCGCATCCAGTTTACCCCGGATTTACTGCCGGCAGATATTACCGGCACTCTGATCTTTAACCAAAAGACCGCAGAATTTTATCCTAAAAAAGGCCCTATCTTTGCCAATTTCATCCTAGCAGACGAGATCAATCGGGCTCCTTCCAAAGTGCAATCCGCCCTCCTGGAGGCCATGCAGGAACGTCAGGTAACCATTGGTGAGACCAGTGAAGCTCTGCCCGATCCTTTCTTTGTGATGGCCACCCAAAATCCTATCGAGCAAGAGGGCACCTACCCCTTGCCCGAAGCGCAGATAGACCGCTTTATGATGAAGCTGCTCATTCGCTATCCGCAGATGGAAGAAGAGCGCAGGATCATGGCACTAATGGTGGACCCCAAGCCCATTCAGATTTCGCCGGTGCTTACTCCGGAAAAGATCAAGCTTATGCGCCAGATAATGCATAGCGTTTATATGGAAGAAAAGCTCACGGATTACATCCTGAATCTGGTCTGGGCTACACGGCATCCGGAGCGTTATCCGCGCCTGAGCAGCCTTACTCCTTTGATCAGCTATGGCGCTTCGCCCCGGGCCAGCATCTATCTGGCCAAAGCGGCCAAAGCGCATGCCTATCTGGAATCAAGAGCCTATGTGATCCCGGATGATATCAAAGCCATCGGCAAAGATGTGCTGCGCCACAGGATAGTGCTTTCTTACGAAGCCGAGGCTGAGGAGATCAAGAGCGAAGAGATTATCGGCCGCATCCTGGATGAGATTGAGGTTCCTTAAGGTATCAGGAGCAAAAAAGTGCATCTGCTAAGCACTGCCGATCTGCTCAAGAAAATCCGCAGGCTGGAGATATCTACCAAAAACATAGTTAACGAGGTCTTCAGCGGAGAGTATCATTCCAGCTTCAAGGGGCAGGGCCTGGAATTCAGCGAAGTACGGGAATACCAAAGCGGGGACAATTACAGAGATATAGATTGGAATGTTTCGGCCCGGCTGGGGCTGCCCTTCATCAAGAAATATCGTGAAACCAGAGAGCTGAACGTGGTCTTCATCATAGATATCAGTGCATCGCAATTTTTGGGCACATCCTACGCCCTGAAAAAAGAGAGAATCGCTGAGATAGTGGCTACTTTGTCCTTTTCTGCTGTGGCTAATGGGGATCGCTGCAGTTTGATCATGTATTCGGATGCATTGGAAAAGTTCCTGCCTCCGCGTAAAGGGCGCAATCGGGCTTTGGAGATCATCCGCGAAATCCTGTATCACGAGCCACAAAGCAAGCTTACCTCGCTCTCTGCAGCCTGCGAATATGCCGGGAAGATCCTAAAGAAACGTGCGGTGATCTTTCTGCTCTCGGACTTTTTGGATAGCGGCTATGAAAAACAGATGGCTATCCTGGCCAAAAAACACGATCTCATCGCACTGCAGGTATTGGACGATAGTGAGCTGGATTTGCCCAAAGCCGGCATCTTGCGCTTTAGCGATCCTGAAACCGGCCGCAGTGAATATATCAACACCTCAGATGCAAAGCTCAGAAATGCCTATAAGGCAAAGATTCAGATAGAACAAGAAAAGCTTGAGGCCACGCTAAAAGCTATGGGTTGCGACTATATGCTCTTTCGAAATTCGGATTCATACGTGCGGGTACTGCGCAAGTTCTTTGCCCAGCGCAGTCGGCGGAGGCATAGATGAAAAAGCTTATCAGCATGGTGCTGCTCAGCCTTTGTATGACTCTGCTATTGGGCAGAGTAACGCAAAACCTGGTGGGAGCAGACAGCCTGAGCATCGGCACTCCCTTCAGCCTGGTGATAAAGACGGATTTTCCCCTCTCGGAAGTGGTGATTCCGGATAGCCTTAGCGAGTTTCGCGTGCTGGATACTCAGATCAAGCAGCATGCTCAGGGTAGCGAGGCCCGGCTAAAGATAGTCCCCCTCAGGGTGGGAGCGCTGTCTTTTCCCAAGCTGAAGCTCAAGGCAAAGGGGCTGTTTCAAAGCGGAGCTTCCACAGATGGCTTCAGGGTCTATGTCTTGGCTACACGTGCTCTGGCGGATACCTTGCTCAGGGATATCAAGCCGGCCATGCGTTACAAAGGCGAAGTTCCTTTCTGGCTGTATCTTATCATCTTTCTGACTTGTCTGGTTTTGGCCACCATCCTCATCGTGATGGCCTTCAATAAAAAAGCGGCGGCCAAGCCCGCAGCAAAGCCCATTATTGTGCCGCCTAAAAAGATAGTCCCTTTCTATCTGCAAGCTTTGAGAAAGCTGGATGAGCTGGAGAGCAGCGGCCTGGCAGAAAGCGACATCCTGGCCTATCACTATCGGCTTTCGATGATCCTGCGGGAGTTTTTGGAGCATAGATATCAGTTCAGCGCCATGGAAATGACTATCATGGAGATTTCAGATGCTCTGCTGGTGAACTGTCCGGAGCAGGCCGAAGCATTCCTGAAGATACTGCGATATTGTGACATGGTGAAGTTTGCCAAGCTTTTGCCAAGTCCTGAACAGATTCAACTGCAAACTCAGGCTTTGAGACTGTGCCTGATGAAGTATGCCCCTACTCTCAATGCTTAGATTTGCCCAGCCTCTGTTCTTGCTTTTGCTGCTGCTCATTCCAGCATATCTGTATCTGGATCTGCATCTGCGCAAGCATAAGAAGCTGGCACTGCCCAATAGCAGGCTGCGTCTGCTCTTGCAGCTCTCGGGCAAAAAGCGGCTCTGGACCTATTTCTATCCGGCTTTGAGGTCTTTGATCCTCTTATTCCTTGTCATAGCACTGGCGCGGCCGCAGTGGGGGATAGCCAGCCGCGATTTTCGTAAAAAAGGCGTGGACATCGCCATCGCTCTGGATGTGAGCGGCTCGATGTTGGCCCTGGATTTCCTGCCTCAAAACCGTCTCGGAGCGGCGGTGAAGGTGGCTAAAGACTTTGTTTCAAGGCGGCCGAATGACCGCTTTGCCCTCATCTCTTTTTCGGAATACGCTGTCACCTGTAGCCCTTTGAGTTACGATCATGGCGCAGTAACTACGGCGCTGGATCACCTGGAAGTAAATATGCAGGCCAGCGGAACAGCTATCGGCATGGGCTTGGCTAAAGCGGTAGCCCGGCTCAAAAACAGCGATGCAAAGTCCCGCATTGTGATCCTGATCACGGATGGAGTGAATAACACCGGAGAGATCGATCCCATCTCTGCAGCGCGGATGGCTCAGGCTTTGGGTATCAAGGTCTATCCCATCGGAGTGGGCTCTGGAGGCATGGTTCCCTTTCCTTATTCCGATCCCTTTTTTGGCACGCGTAATATCCCTACTTTGATCGAACTGGATATGCAGACTCTGGATAAAATAGCTGAAATCACCCACACCGGTAAGGCAGCTAAGGCGGAAGACGCCATCCAGCTGCGTGAGATCATGAAAGAGCTGGATGCCCTTGAGCGCACTCAGATCAGCGCCAAAATCAACTATCAGTGGGAGGAACGCTTTCCGCTCTTCCTCTGGTTAGCTGTGATCCTGATTGGACTGGAGATACTGTGCAAAAGCTATATTCTGCCAGTATTGCCGGAGTGAAGACGTGAATCTGTATAGCCCATACGTCCTGCTTGCCCTTTGTCTGATCCCGCTGATGGTTTGGCTGATCTGGCGCAGCGGCAGGCGCTTCAAAGCCCGCTTTTCTCAATATGCTGAAACTGTCTTTATGCAGATATATCTGAGGCAGCGCTCGCCTTTTTATAGCTCGCTCAAGCTTGTGCTTTTGGTGATAGCCTTTGCCTTTATCATTTTGGCTATGGCAAGGCCGCAATGGGACTTTAAAGAGCGAGAAATCAGCTCGCAGGGCATGGACATCATCTTTGCCATCGATGTATCACGCAGCATGGAAGCTACGGATATTCAACCGAACCGTCTGACCCGCTCCATCCTGCAGGTTTCCGCTTTTGTGGATCAGCTCAAGACAGACCGTCTGGGTGTGATCTCCTTTGCCGGAGCCGCCACTATAGAATGTCCTCTCACTGAGGATTATGAGGCTGTAAAGATGGTGCTGAGCAGCCTGTCCACCGATTCCGCAGCACGTGCCGGAACCGAGATCAGCAGAGCCCTGGATGCCGCCAGAGCCGCCTTTCAAGCAGGTCCCGGCCCCGGGGTATTGGTGCTGATATCCGATGGGGAAGACCTCTCCACTGCTTCGGTAGCCAAAGCCCGCGATCTGGCCAGTGATCAGATCCGCATCTACACCATGGGAGTGGGCTCTGAAGAGGGCGCCATCATCCGCAATCCTTATACAGGCGAAGAACGCCTCAGCAAGCTGGATGTAGCCAGCCTGCAGCGCATTGCCGAGGTAAGCGGAGGAGAATTCTTCCGCATCACCCCTTCCGCAGCGGAAATACAGCTGCTGCTCTCCCGCATCTATCAAAGCGAAAAGAGGCAGAGCAATGTCCGCACCGTGAATCTATACAAAGAGCAATATCATCTCTTCGTTCTGGCAGCATTGATCTTTATCATTTTAGAAAGTCTGATACTCCCTCTCAAAAGGCAGGGGGAAGGCGGCAGGAAATGAGCGGGAAACAGAAGATACTGCTCAGCATCTTAGCATTTCTGCTGCTGCTCTTGATTTTGGAGCTGGTTTTGCGCCCTCAGGTCTTCCGCAATAGCCTGGGACGGGAGCTAATGAATCTGAAGCGTTATGAGAGTGCCCAGAAGCTCTTTGCCAAAGATGCTGAGAATGAGAGCGCCGTATCTGCCGGCAATCTGGCTAAATCTCGCTATAAGAAAGGCGATTTTAGCGAGGCGGAATCTGCCTCAGAGGAGGCTTTGACCAAGGATCCCGAAGCTGCTGCTTTGCACTATGACCGCGGCAATATCGCCTTCCAGCAGGAGGATTATGAAGCTGCGGTAAAGAGCTATGAACAGGCGCTGCTCAGCGATCCCACAGATGAGGATACCAAAGCCAATCTTGAGCTGGCACTTAAAAAGCTGGACGAAAATCCGCCCCCGCCAGAGCCTGAACCTGAGCCTGATGAAGAACAGCGGGATGAGGAAGAGGTGCGCAATATCCTGGAAGCGCTGGACAATCTGGAGGCTCGGGAGCGTAAGAATCAAAACGACAGAACTCCGCCCAAGACTCAAAACTGGTGGTAAGATGAAACGATATCTTTTCTTGACAGTGATGCTATTGCCCATGCTGCTGCTGGCCGCTGTGACAGTGACGGCCTCGGTGAATAAGACCCGGCTCTCTCTGGCCGAGCGGCTGGAATACACCCTTGAGATCAAGAGTGATAGCAGCATCAGCGTTACAGAGCCCAGCCCGCCCAGCATTGAGCTTTTTTCCTTTGTCAACATGCGCAGCTCCAGCCGCAGCTCCACCACTATGAGTGGCTTCAAGGTGGATACCCAGCATCTGCGCTCTTATGTTTATTACTACATTCCTCAAAAGGAAGGGACTACCACGATCCCGGCTCAGGAAATCAGGATTGGTAACAAAGTTTACAGTAGCTCCGAAATCGTTGTCACCGTGGTAAAATCTTCCTCAAAATCCCCTGCTCAGAGCAGTCCCGGCCTTGCCCCCGGCTTTGATTTTGACGATCCCGATTTACCCTGGTCTGCCAGCCGCATAGCAGGTTCTACCACCATCTTAGCCTATCCGCAGCGGCAAAAGGTATATAAGGGCCAGCCGGCAGTGGTTTCTTACTATCTTTATACAGATCAGATGGTGCGTTCGTTCAATCTCGAAGGTGAAAAGGACTACTTAGGCTATGGTAAGAGCGATTACGAAGCGCCCACTTCTTTGGAGTATGAGACGGTCAGCCATCAGGGCAAGAGATTCCAGAGGGCTTTGATCAAGCGTTTGGTGCTGTTGCCGAATGAAACCGGAGAGCTGCAAGCTCCTGTGCTTCAGGGACGGGCGCGCATCTACGAGTTTGGCTATTTGAATCAGAGAGTGAGCTCGGAGCCGGCCTGGCTGGAGGTATTGCCTTTGCCTAAAGACGGTGTTCCTGAGGATTTTGGCGGGGCAGTGGGCAGCTTTGAAGTCTCAGAAGACCTCAGTGCACAGTCCATCAATCTCGGAGAGGCCATCACTTATAGTTTACGCATCGCTGGGCAGGGTAATTTCAACCAATTTGCCCACCCCCAATTTCCGGAAAGCAGCGCTCAAGTCTCCACTCCCATGGCCATAGACCGTGTGAATGCGGGAGTGGAAGGCAGCCGCACTTTGTACTACACCATTATCCCGGCCCAGAAGGGAAACTATGTGCTTCCTTCACTAAGTTTTAGCTGGTTTGATCCAGATCGGGGAGTATATCGCAATTTCACCGGCAAAAAGCATGAGATTCAGGTCAAGGGCGCCAGTGTAGTCAGTTACTTTTCCTCCCTTCTGGAATCCGGCAAACCGCAGAGTATAAGGCCCATGCTATCCCGCCATAGCTATCCGGCTTACCAGAGCCATCTCAAACAATTCTGGTATTGGCTGATAGTGGCGATCATCCTGGCTTTTGGCATCTTTTCAGCCTATCTGGCCTGGCAGAAATCCCGGGGGCGCAGAAATCCCGAAGTGTACAATCAGATGAGAGCGGACAAAGCCCTGAAAAAGTACCTTGATGAAGCTTCAGAAGCTGCCAGGATGCTTTCCCAGGATTTCTATACCCTGGCAGAAAATGGCCTATTGCGCTATTTAGCTGAAAAGTATGGGATATCAAACCGCCTTTCCATCCCTGAAAAGATCGCTGAATTGCAGCAGAAACAGATAGCTGCAAAGCTGATTCGGGATACTGAAGACTTCATAGAACTATGTGAGAAACAGCGCTTCAGTCCTGAAAAACGCAATGCCGCAGATATCATGGATGATTATCACAGGCTGAGGCAGATCGTGCTCGCCTTCAGCAAAAGAGGAGCTGTCAAATGAAAGCGATCTGGACTATACTGATATTAGCTCTTATGAGCTTTAGCGGCCTTGCAGCCAGCGAATTTGATCAGCTCAAAGCCCTGGAAGAACAAGGCCTGCAAAACCCTGATCTATATTACAACCTCGGAGTGACTCACTGGCAGCTGGGGGAGAGCGGAATGGCAAATCTGTATTTTCTTAGAGCCTTGAACCTGGATTCTGCACACAAACCCGCCAAGGAAAACCTGAATTATGTGATAGCGCTCTCACAGGATAGGGATTTGTATCCGCAGCGCCTCTTTTTGCTGCAAATATTCTGGGAAGTCTATGACTTTTTGAGTTTGAACCGGATGGCGTTGCTCACGCTGCTACTGCTATTGATCACAGTCCTCAGCCTTTCCTGGCTCATGCATTACGATCCCGATAAAGAACGGGGCTTCCCCAGCCTGATCTTTAGTATCTGTCTATTTATGCTGCTGATCTCTACTGCATTATTGGCAGTCAAGGCCTATCGCCATGCCCACAATTCCAAAGCAGTGCTTATTCAAAGCCAGGCAGATTTGAGGGCAGAAGCGAATCCCAAGGCCAGCAGAGTGGCTGCAGTCCATGAAGCTTTGATCCTGATAGTGGAAGATAGCCGCGAAGGGTGGAGCCTGGTACGTCTGCCGGATGGCAAAAGCGGATGGATAGAAAGTAAGGCAATAAGAAGAGTACTGCCGTAGATGGCAGGGCTTTTTGGAAGAGCAAGATACCGTAGATAGGGGATTTGGCTTACTTGCTGGATTGGATGCGGCTCGCATCCTGCAAGGCTAAAGGCCTTGAAAGCGGAGCAGCCTTATACCCTGCAAACCAGACAATCCGGTAAAGCTATCCGTCACGAGGCCGTTTTCTATCTCCTGGTCAGCTTTCATGTCAGCTCAAAACATGATAATCTGAAAACCTGCAAAGTTCAAAACCCCAAAACTCTCTCCAAAAGAAAGCGTCCCAAAACTCAGCTTTTGGCAAGAGTTTTGGGACGACTCTTTACTATATGTAATGCAGGCTTTTAATCTGCCTGGTATTTATTCAAAATCCTCAAAGCCTTCGATATTACCTTCGAGGCTATCGATCATAAAGCGGGCAGATTCATGCAGGTCACCTTCGGGGAAGATCTGAATGAAGTTTCTAAAGAGGTCTATAGCCAAATCTTCGTTCTTCAGCTCTTCAGCTACCAGGAAGGCTTTCATAAAGTAAGCTTTATAGTCATCCACGCCGTTATCATAATTTTGCACTATCTGTTCGTAGAAGGTGATGGCGTCTTTATAGTTACGGTTTCGGGCAGCGTTATCGGCGTAATCAAAGAGCTGTTCGGCGCTGAGATTGAGCTTGATGCGCTCCGGGTATTTGATCAGGTTGTATTCCACAAATAGCTGTTCGGCCACCGTATCCTGTTGACTTTTTTCCTTTTCCTGTTTGATGGCGTTGTAGATACGGGGCTCTACTTCCACCTTGGGACGGTAGGATTTTGGGGTTTCGGAGAGAGTGCGGAAGAAGACAATATCGCCATTGGCTGCGGTGAATACATCGGAAAGATAGCCTACGGGATTGTCCCAGATCCGGGATGAAAAATCTGCATCCTGCACCAAGCCTGTGACTACGCCATTATCGTATTGGTTTTCATAGATAGATTTATCGGGTTTGGTGGAGTATTTCTGGATCAGCTTGTCCATGGTCTTTTCTTTATTCTTTTTGTGGGCAGACCTGAATTTACGCCAGGCTTTGTTGGCAGTCTTCATGTCATCAAAGAAGAGCACCTGGATACTGCGGTTTGCGGGCGTGCTATATTTATCTTTATCAAGTTCATAGCGTGCGTCGATTTCTTCATCGCTGATTTCGATGGATTCCAGTACCAGTTTCTCGAAAGCACCGCGCAGGATGAAGTTGTGTCTCATGGTCTGATAATCTTCGTTATCCTCAAAATATCGTTCATAGCCCATGTTTTTGGCTTCGAGATGAAAGAGGTCCTGGATCAGCCGTTGATCGATAAAGGCTTTGGCACCTTCACCTTTGATGTAAAAGATCTGCTCTTGAGGACTGATTTTATCATAGGCCATCAGGATGTCCTGGATGGTATAGATCAGATCGTCATTGGAAGAATGTACTACTACATTGTACATAATTTCTTCGTTGTTTGCCCGATTTTGCAGATCAATGGCAGATGCGATGCCAGCATGGATTTGCACGTCGTATTTTTGCTTGAGCTGCTCGCGGATAATTTCCAGTTTTTCGCGTTCCTTGATGGGGCGAATGCGCTGCTCGATCTCCGGCTTTACTTCCAGATATTCCTTTTGGCGGCCGGGAACCCAGTCTGTAGTGCGGAAGATATGCCAGCCCATTTCGGTTTGATAGGGGCCGTTTATTTTCTGGGGATCGACAGAGCTTTGGGAGATATGCTCTTCCAATTCATGATCGTTGCCTACTCCGGGGATATTGCCGTTCAGGCGGATGTTTTTGATCTTTCCTTTCAGGCCGAGGGCATAGGTGTTTTGGTTATATGTATCAGAAACTTCAGCAAAGCTGGCCCCTGCCTTCAATTCTGCTATGGCATCCAAAGCGTCCTGCTCTGTGGCAGTTTGGATGTATTCTATGGTGATATTGGGATTCATGTAGAAGAGCTTCAGGTTTTTATCATAATAATCCTGTAGGTCTTCCTCATGGATAGTCACCACTTCGGTTACATTGCGTTTGTAGTATTCCTGAAGATAAAAGCGTTTTTCCAGATCATCCAGCCGCTCCAGCGTTTCAGGACTTTTATCAAGGCCAAGATCTTTGGCTTTTTGGAAAAACACCTCTTCGGTGCACATGATATCCAATACCTGCAATTGACCTTCAACGGTTTGGAAGCGGGCTTGATGAGCCGGTGGTATTTTCGAAATTTTATTTTGCAGGTCCGATCTTAATATCCTACCGCCGTCAAATTCGGCCAAGATGTCGCTTTCTTCCAACAAGTTTGAATTGCTCACAGCTATAGGGTCCGCATCTTTGGCAAAGGCCAGCGCGGCGATGAACAGCATAATGCTGATTAATAGAGGTTTGTGTGTTGGTCTTGACATTATATGCTCCTTATATTAGCTTAAATAAATATGTATAAGAGACAAAAATCGAAATTTGCTAATTGCGTCAAGCCTTTTTGTGCATCATTAGATATAATGCTTACTTTCGGTGAATATATAGATTTTTTTTGGCGCTCCCCATTTTTTCACGAAAGCTTGATAGTGGCCTGGTCTGTGTTTGCTATCTGAAATACCGTCCCGCTGGGACTCCGGGGTCACTATGCAGCTGTCGTTTGCTATCTGAAATACCGTCCCGCTGGGACTCCGGGGTCACTATGCAGCAGTCGTTTGCTATCTGAAATACCGTCCCGCTGGGACTCCGGGGTCATTGTGTAGCTATCGTTTGCTATCTGAAATACCGTCCCGCTGGGACTCCGGG
>JALNWR010000069.1 GCA_023230795.1 Candidatus Cloacimonadota bacterium | reverse complement strand
CTGATTTGTTGAACCGATTTGTTGAACTCCGCTGAAATGGCCTGCTTGCTGGATTGGATGCGTCTCGCATCCAGCAAGGCCTATGGCCTTGAAAATGAGCACGTCCCGTGCTCTGCAGGCGAGACGCCTGCAATCCAGTTTCCGCCACAGATACGGAATCCCCTGGATAAATCCGCTGAAATGGCCTGCTTGCTGGATTGGATGCGTCTCGCATCCAGCAAGGCCTAGGCCTTGAAAATGAGCACGTCCCGTGCTCTGCAGGCGTCTCGCCTGCAATCCAGCTTCCGCCACAGATGATGTAAGTAAGATTTTTTAAACTCTAAGCCGGCGTCAGGATTGGAGAATATAAACGATATTTAGTTAGCCGGCTTAACCCCCAAAAACCTGTCTGCCTTTCACTCAGCTTGCGTTTTCGTTTCTCTTTCTATCGGTATGATGGAGGATCTTTTTGCGCAAACGGATGCTATCCGGCGTTATTTCCAGCAGTTCGTCGTCTCCCACATATTCCATAGCTTGTTCCAGGGTGAAAATCCGGGGCGGAACCAGTTTGATGGCATCGTCTTTGCCGGCGGCGCGGTTGTTAGTCAGCTTTTTACCGCGGCAGACGTTGATCACCAGGTCTTGTTCTTTGCTGTGCTGGCCTACTATCATCCCGGAATACACTTCGGTATTGGGATTGATAAAGAAAGTTCCGCGGGGCTGGAAGTTATTTAAGGAATAGCCCAGGGCCACACCGGTTTCCATGGCAATCATCGAGCCATGGCTGGAGCCGGAGATTTCCCCTTTGTAAGGAGCATAACCGTAAAAGAATTGGCTCATGGTTCCTGTGCCGCGGGTAATGGTCAAAAACTCATTGCGACAGCCGATCAGTCCGCGGGAGGGGATCTTAAATTCAAGCCTGGAATAACCTTCCAGGGGCGGAGTCATATTGATGACCTCACCTTTGCGTCCACCCATCAGTTCGATCACGGTGCCCACAAATTCTTCTGCCACATCCACCACTGCGAGTTCCATCGGCTCGTGAGTGACGCCATCTACTACTTTGTAGAGCACTCTGGGCTTGGAGATCTGAAATTCATAACCTTCCCGGCGCATGTTTTCCATCAGGATAGAGAGCTGCAATTCGCCGCGGCCTTTGACCAGGAATTTATCCGCAGTATCGGTCTTTTCCACCACCAGAGAGACGTTTGTTTGCAGTTCTTTCTGCAATCTTTCCCAGATTTTGCTGGAGGTCACCCATTTTCCGGCTCTGCCCATGAAGGGGGAGTCGTTGATGATGAATTCCACGGCGATGGTAGGTTCGTCGATCTCGATGCCGGTGAGGGGAACCAGATTTTCCCGGCAGGAGATGGTCTCTCCGATGTCGATCAATTCCAGGCCGGCGATAGTGACGATATCTCCGGCGAAGGCAGTTTTGATCTCTTTCTTTTGCAGACCTTCATAGCTAAAGAGGGTGGTAACCTTGTAAGGAAGCTTTTGCCCGTCACGCTTCAGCAGCAATACTTCATCTCCGGTGTGGATGATGCCGGTATGAATTTTGCCGGTGCCCATTTTGCCCAGGTAATTGTCATATTCAATGGCTGAAGTCAGTAGCTGGAAAGGCTTTGTGGTATCGCCCACCGCATCCGGAACTTCCCGGAGTATCATATCCAAAAGCGGGAAGATATTCATAGCTTCGTCGTTCAGTTCATTCACCGCATAGCCATCTTTTCCGGAGGCATAGATTACCGGGAAATCAAGCTGTTCGGAGCTGGCATTGAGCTCCAGGAAGAGCTCGAAGACCATGTCCAAAACGTCGTAAGTGCGGGCGTTTGGCCTATCAATCTTATTGATCACTACCAGGGGTTTGAGATCCAGGGCGAGGGCATTTTTCAGCACATACTTAGTCTGAGGCATGGGCCCTTCTACGGCATCTACCAAGAGCAGAACGCTATCCACCATCTTCATGATGCGTTGCACTTCCCCGCCAAAATCCGAGTGTCCGGGGGTATCTACCAGATTGATTTTATAGTCTTTATAATCCAGCGCGGCGCTCTTGGAAAATATCGTGATGCCACGCTCTTTTTCGATATCATCGGAGTCCATCACTCTCTCTATCATCCGCTCGTTTGAGCGGAATACTCCGGCTTGACGCAACATGGCGTCCACCAGAGTGGTCTTCCCATGATCCACATGGGCTATGATGGCTATGTTCTTGATTTTTCGCATTATTTCCTTCAAATTGTGTCGATTTTGAGCCATCTTTTCAGAGCTGCCAATTTAGTCAATTTATTGCTTCAATATGTGCAATTTACTGGATTGCAGGGGTCTCGCCTGCAGAGCACAGGACCTGCTTGCTTCTCAGGGTTTTCTCTCCGAACCAGCCTGCCACACCTTACCTTTGGACACGCAGCTAATTCGTTTTTAACTCGAATTCACTCGAAGCTTCGAGTCAGCTCGAGTTAAAAACGAATCAAAAACAAATTGAAGACCAAGGGGCCGGGTGATGAATCTATGGCCGGGATTATCTGCATTTCCCTTGATCTCAGAATTTTATAAGCTCCTGATGCCGGAAACAGCTTACCAGATGGTCATTCACCATTCCTGCGGCTTGCATGAAGGCATAGCAGATGATGGTGCCCGCATATTTGAACCCCCGGCTTCTCAGGTCTTTGCTCATGGCATCGGATTCCGGAGTGCTGGCCGGGACCTGGCTGAGCTCTTGCCAGCTGTTCACTATGGTCTTGCCGTCTGTAAATTGCCAGATATATCGGTCAAAAGAGCCATATTCCGCTTGAATATCTAAGAACTTCTGCGCATTGCTGATGGTGCAGGTGATTTTGCTTTTGTTGCGGATGATGCCAGAGTTTTGCAGCAGTTTTTGCACCTTCTGCCCGTCGTATTTGGCGACCAAAGCAGGGTCGAAATTATCGAAAGCGGCGCGGAAGTTTTCCCGTTTATTCAGGATGCCGGCCCAGCTTAATCCGGCCTGAAAGGCATCCAGGGTGAGGAATTCAAAGAGTTTACGATCGTCGTGCAGCGGGACGCCCCACTCGGTATCGTGGTAGCGGATCATCAGCTCACTGCTGCCTTCCCAGCCACAACGGGTTTTGTGGGTCATTTCTTGGTTCCAGAGCGTTTGGGTTTTTTCTTGGGCAGAGGGAGTTCCTGCTGGGTAATGCGGATCAACTGTGTGAGCCAGGGCGCATCATCCCAGCGGTCTTCCGGGATGAGAAAATAGAGCTTGGCGCCGGGGTAGGGCGGAGCTTCCTGTGCATCCTGCAAATAGGCCCTGCCGCCTTCTGTGGGTTTGACATAGAGCTGATCGTCTGCCACGAGGGCAACGACCTTTTCTTTGCAATAAATGCTGTATTCTCCGAACATTTTGCGGCTTCGCACAGCGCCTGAGCCCAAGACCTGGGCGACGATGTAATCCACTATTTCCTGTCTGGATGCCATGATAACTCCTTATTGTTGAATTTCTTTAGCTGATATTCAGGATTCTGGGGTGGGGGAAAATGTCAAATGTTTTGTAGTTTTTGTTTAAATGGTGGTTTGGGGGGTGCAGGGTATTTCACGCCCCGTCTATCTGAACTTTATTGAAAGCCTACTTTCGTAAGCCGGGAATGAAAGTCAGATTCTTTGAAGTCCAAACGCCTAAGTAATTGGCAGTAAATGCGAAATATCGTAAGGCATTTGGGCTCCAAAAATCACTGATGGGGTCTATCTAAAATGGCGTCCCGCTGGGACTCAAATCATTGTGTAGCTGTTGTTTTCTATCTGAAATGGCGTCCCGCTGGGACTCAAGCCAGTGTTTGTTCATGGTTTTCTATCTGAAATGCTGTCCCGAATGGGACTCTGGCGGAGGATGAGGATTCTACTCTCCGAGCTCAGCAGCATCGGCATACAGCTCTACACGTTTACGGTTTACAGACCTTACAGGCTTGAAAGTCTTTGGCTATAGCTTCGTTTTTGGACATGCTCAGGGATTTATCGCTGGTATAGCGGCAGCTTTGGCGATGGTATTTGTTGCTGCCGGCATTGAACCAGACCAGGCTATCGCTTATTGCGGGATATTCATCTGTTTCAGCCCAGAGTCCCAGCTTTTGGTGGCGGGCATCGCGCTCGAGTTTGAGGAATTCCTCCAATCTGGTGAAGGGATATCTGCTGTAGGCATGGCCGTAGCCCTGGCGGATGATTTCGGCATTTACAAATAGCGAATCGCGGGCGCGGTAGGTATAGGCCAAGACCCTTTCATAGCGGTCTTTATGGTTTGTGGCGGAGTTGTTTTGATCGTAGATAAAGAAGACTTCTTCGCCTTCCAGGAGCTCTTTCAAAAAGGCGCTGGCTTCCAGGGCGAAATGCTCCACTTCTTTATTTGGATGCACGGATTCCGGGGTATCCACTCCGATCAGGCGGATGCGGACATCCCGGGCGTCGATGTGGGCAATGAAGGTATCGCCATCCACTATCCTTACGACCTTGTATATTTCAGGAGCGATGCTGCTTTTTTGGGGACAGGTAAAGATTCCGAGCAGGATGATGATGACGAGCAGGGCGATAAGGGCATATTTCATATTGATACTCTTAGGGATAGATGATGTTATGAGTTTGAGAGAGGGGGTTGAGGCTGGTGCTCAGAGGCACAGAAAAGATCTCGCTGAGTTTATCGGCCTGCATCAGCTCGTTCGGGCTGCCGCTATAGAGCAGGCGTCCTTCTTTCAAGAAAAGCAGGCGGTCTGCATAGTTTGCCGAGAGATTGAGATTGTGGGAGATCAGGAGGATGCTCTTGTGCTGATCCAGGCTGATCTTTTTGAGCAAACGCATGATTTCGAGCTGATAATTGATATCCAATTGCGATAGGCTCTCATCCAAAAAGATGAAGGGAGTCTCTTGCACCAAGGCTCTGGCGATGTAAACGCGCTGTTTTTCTCCTCCGCTGAGCTGTTGCACAAATCTATGTTTCATGGGCAGCAGGTCCAGTTGGGACAGGGTATTTTCCGTAACCCGATAGTCTTCTTCGCTGTATGAACCCAGAAAGTCTATGTAAGGATAGCGCCCCATCAGCACGGTGTCTAATACGGTATAGTCAAATTCGCTGTGGATTTCCTGGGGGATATAGGCGATGATTTTGGCCAATTCCGGTTGGGAATATTCCTGCAGGTCTTTGCCCCGGATGAGGATATGTCCTTTGCGGGCTTTGAGATAGCCCATCAGGGTAAAGATCAGGGTGGATTTTCCGCTGCCGTTTGGGCCCAAAAGAGCGGTGAATCCGCTGCTGGACAGTTTCAGATCGATGTTGTGCAGCACCTCTTTGTCCCAATAGCCACTGCAGAGGCCACAGGCCTGGATCATCTCTCTTCCGCTTCCAGGCGCAAAAGCTCCTGGCTGGCTTGGTCGTGAAAAGTCCCGACCGGCTCGGTCTGAAGGATTTGCTGGAAAAACTTGATGGCCTCTTCCTTCTGGCCTGCAGCCTGGCAGATCATTGCAGCATGATAGAGCAATTCCGCATTCAGTTCTGCACCTTCCAGCACAGTGGGCAGATAGTCGTAAGCTTCCTGGTAGCGCCCTCTTTGGTACAGGAGCCAGACCCAGGAATCCTGAAAGCTCACATTGTCCGGATATTCACTTAAAGCTTCTGAGATCAGGCGTTCAGCCTCATCCAGATGCTCCGGAAAACTAAGCAATACGTAGCCCAGATTGTTTTTGATGCCGGCGGAATTGGGATAGCGCGCCAGAGATTCTCGCAAGATGGCGATCTGCCTGGGATAGTCTGAGATATCGCTATAGTGCTCGAAGAGAAGCTCAAAATCATCCTCTCCTCCATAGCCTTTGGCGATCAGCCATTCGGACAGAGCCACGGCGGAGCGGGACCCGGCATCTTGCAGGCCTGCCAGAAGGGCAGTGTGATCCAGCAGAAAGTCTTTTACCACAGAAGATTCCAGATTCTTCTGGATCAGCTGATGCAGCTGCAGGAAGACCTTTTGATGCTCTTCTTCCGGATTTTGACTAAGGGAGTTTTGCGCCAGGAAAAAGTAACTGAGAAAGACCAGGTCTTTGATCTGATATATCTTATCTGTCATGTGCCGCCCCTGGGTAAATTCCGGATGAACTATGTGGTGCAAAAGGAGTATGGCGGCGATGGGGCTGTCATCGGCCGGTGCGGGGAGTTTCCTGCTAAGATATTGATATATCTTAGTTTGGGGGGAATGGTCAGCCACCGCAAAGGCCAGATAGCTGAGCGCCTCGATCAATTCTGTATCGCCGGTGAGCAGGATCTCATCCAGATGGGTCAGGGCAAGCTCCTGCATGGCATACTGCTGCAAAAACATCAGGTATTCGTGGATCTTTTCCTTATCCTCAGGATAGCTGTATGTAGCAAAGTGCGCCTGCAGCTCATCCTCCTGGCCCTGGATGCGATACAGCTCCAAAAGCTGCAGTTCTGCGGCTTTGCTTCGCTTGGAATCGAGCAGAATCTGCTGGGCCCGCTTGGGATTGATATCAAGGTATAAACTCGCTACTACATATTCAATCTCGGGGTTGTCCCGCTCTGCCTTCAGCGCCTTTTCCAGAAGCCTTTCCGGGGCTTTGCTGCCGGATTCCTTCTGTCTGATGTATTCCCAGATATAGACCTGAGCTTTGGGATGGTCCTTCAGCAGACGCTGCAGTGCCCAGTCAACTCCCTCGGAGTCGTTCAGATGGCGATATGCTCTGTAGGCCAGAGTAAGCATCTCTTGATCAAAATCGTAAGAATCCCGGGCCAGGGACAGCATCTCGCGGGTTTGCTGCTCGGTTTCCGGGTTTTGCATATAGAGGTATATTTGCAAGGTATTTACAAAGAGCAGTTTGCGGATTTGGAAGCTGCCCGGGTCCTGGGTTAGGGCCAGATTCAAGACCTGATCTGCCATGGCTAAATCCCCGCTGAAATGCAGAAAGCTGCCGCTCATGAAGTAATACATCGAAGCCAGATTCGGGTTTGAGCGGTCTATGGGGCGCTCGATATGCAGCTCTTCTACCTTTTCTGAAGGTTCTGCTTTGGGCACGGTGGCACAAGAGCTCAGCAACAGGATTGCGACCATCAGGAGGGGTAGATAGCGCAGGCTGGAGCTCATTTGATTTCTATACTGTTTGAGATCACGTATAGTTCTATCAGGCTCGGCAGTTTATCTCCCGCGGGGAAAAAGACGCTGTTGTCCACTATATAGGCCTTGCCTTCATGCCAGAAAGCGTAAGACTGAAAAGCTCCGCCGATGAGATGCTCTTCGTTTTTCCAGGCACCCACAATGCGCAAGGCTTCGTGTCCGGCCAGTTTGGTGCGCTCTTTGCGGATGGTCTCTTCATCAAATACATCGCCTTCAAAATACTTCTGGCCCAGAGCCTGCCGCTTGTCTATCAGCCACTTTATGTCCAGCTCTTCTTCCGGCAGCTCTTCATAATAGACGCTGATATATTTGTCCGGGATTTCGCGATTTTCGGCGCGGGCACGGTAGATGAAGGAGAGGAATCTGCCCAACTTATCGTTTGAATAGAGGCTGAAGTTATTGGGAATCTTGAGGCTAAAGGGATAAGGCTCAAAGAAGGAAGAGGGGATCACGGGCAGTTGATAGGTCTGATATCCCTGGCGCTGAGCATAGCGTTTGATGAGCAGATCAAAAATATTATCGCTCTGCAAAGCGCCGATCTTTTCCAGATTCAGCGGGCTGGAGCCCAGAAGAAACATGGTCAATTGATCGCGGCTGGCGAAGTTTTTGGCTGCAAAGAGGTCACCGCCGCTCTGCTTTACTCTGTTGATAAAGTCTTCGGCAAGGACCTTTTGCATGTGTTGCGAGACGCGGCCTTTGGATTCCAGATCGCCGATGAAGAGCAGATTACGGTAGTTATAGTATTTATCCAGTTCGCTGATATCGGTAAGGATCAGATTGAAGTATTGCTCGGGATATACCAGGACTAATTCCCTCTGTATACTGCTTTGCACAAAGGGCTTCAGAGCTTTCCAATTGTCATGATCACAAAAGAGATAGACATCGCGCTCATCGCCCATGGCCAGGGGTTTGCCGCTGCTGATTAGATCGTCAAATTCGGTATAACGGGCTGACTCTTTCTCGCTTTTACCACAAGCGAAAAGCAAGAGAGCAATCGCTAAGATAAAGATTATTTTACGCATCTTTCCTCCCGGGAAACATAGCTTTTATATAGTTTAATCCACTGATGACGGTGATACACGCTACCAGCCAAAACCAGAGGCTGACCCCCAGCTTCAGGCCGGAGCTGATCCTGGGCAAAAAAGTCCAGCAGGCCAAGGCAAAGATAATCCCTGCCATCTGCATCACGGTCTTGAGCTTACCCAGATTGCCGGCAGCTACCACTATCCCGCGCCTGAGATACACTTCACGCAAGATGGTGATCCCCAGCTCCCGGATAAGAATCACAAAAAAGATAATCGGACTTAAAGAAAAGGGTGGCAACCAGCATAACCCGGCCAGAGCAGAGAGCACCAGTAGCTTGTCTGCCAAAGGGTCCATGATCTTGCCAAAATTGCTGACTACATTCCAGGCGCGGGCCAGGCTGCCATCGATATAATCCGTCAGGGAAGCTAAAACAAAGAAAAACAGGCTGTAAGGGGCGGCCATCTCTCTGGGATACAGGAACATCGCATACAAGAAGAGCGGAACTAACAATATGCGCAGGATGGTCAGAGCATTGGGGATGTATTTACGCATCTTGCTCTTCCGGGGTGGGCACAGGCTCTGCTTTTGGCTCCGGCAGGCTCAGGGCATCCTCCTGCTCGTAGTTTCTGAATTCCAGATAGTGGGCCAGGCCGGCAAATATACTGATTAGCCCCATCACCATGAAGGTGCGCCACAGATTGCAGCCCTCCCAAAGCTTGAAATATCCCAGGATGTAATAAATGGCGATCACTAAAGCCGGAGGCAGGATCATCAGCAGCCAGTTGCGCTTTGTCCGGCCTTTTTTCAGGCGCATCATATCCACCACATTGTAAGACTTGCGCACTTGATGATGATAACGCTTTAGTTCAAAGCTCATGCGGATGTCCATCAGGAGCTTGAACATTATCAGCGCGGCAAAGAGGAGAAAGCCCATGAAGTTCGTCTTCTTCTGCTTTAAAGCCTGCAGCAGCTTGTCATAGACAGAGCTTTGGCTATCGATATTCTCTTCGGCCAGATATTCACGCAGCAGCTCCATGACTTTTGTTTTGGCGGCTATGCCTTTTTCTGAAGGCGGGAAGGTGATGGTGATCAAATCCGGGAAGCTAT
The DNA here is from genome assembly GCA_023230795.1 of Candidatus Cloacimonadota bacterium. GTDB lineage: Bacteria > Cloacimonadota > Cloacimonadia > Cloacimonadales > Cloacimonadaceae > UBA5456. Next base: position 3,203 of record JALNWR010000069.1, on the reverse strand, counting down.
AATTCGCTATAGTGCTTTCATCCAAAGGCAGATCATAGGCGGTGATCAGCTCCTCTGCGGCCTGAAATCCGGTTTCATGTTCAAAGCTCGCTACATCCGGAATGCCGGCCAGCTTTTCCAAGATCGGGAAGACCATAGTGGTATCCGCCACAAAGGTATAGATGGGCAGGTTGGCTAATTCCCCGTAACTTTGAGCCATACTCTTTTCCCCGGAATGCGCCAGATAGGTCCATGCTCCAAACAGCAGGATCATTAGTATTACGATCGGATAAAACCGTATTTTCATATATCTCTCCCATGCCTTATCAGCGATATTACATAGCTATTTGTACCATGATCTTTGTATTGCTTTTTTATGTCAAGCAAAGTATTGTCCAGGCTGTGGATCAAATTCTGATTTCGGGACTGTGGATAGATGAGCAGCGCAGAGCCAGAGGGCGCCAGACAAAGCTGGATACTCTCAGTGATATCCCCCATGCTGCAGGCTATTTCAAACCTGCTGAGATTGCGGCTCTCAGATGGGCTGAGGATGCCGCTGCCCAGTTTCTGCCAGGGAGGATTCGAGACAATAAGATCATACTCTCCCCGATGCTGCTTCAAATCCTGAGTCTGCCAGGCGATATCTACCTGGCAATCCCGGGCATTAGCCTTTGCCAGCGAGATCAGATGCGGCTGTATGTCTATGGCCGTGATCTGCCAGAGAGGCCGGGACAAAGCGCACATAATGCTCACTATCCCGCTGCCGCAGCCCAGCTCCAGCATGCGCAGCGGCAGACTGTCAAATTCATCGATGATGGTGTCATAGAGCAGCTGCGAAGCCAGGGAGGCTCCCAAAGCAGAGGGGTCCTGCCGGATTACTTTATCCGGGAAAGGCAGGCTTAGCTGGGGATATTGCTCCAAATAAACAGCAGTCCTCAGGAAAGCTCAAGCATGCGGTCTATGCTGACCTTAGCTTTGATGGCGATATCTTCCGGCACCTGAATGTGATGCTGCTCGTGCTGAAGCGCAGCCAGGACGTCTTCCAGATGGGTCTTTTTCATGTTTGGACAGACCGCTTTGGGAGAAAGGCTTACGATGCTTTTCTCAGGGTAGAGATGCTGTAAATACTCAGTCAGACCGGTTTCGGTGGCGATGATCACTTTATCGTGGTTTTCCACATACTTCATCATCCCGCCGGTGCTCATCACCTCATCTGCTTTATCGACGATAGTGCGGTCGCACTCAGGATGCGCCAAAAGCGTGTAGTCAGGGTATTCATTACGCATATTGACAACGTCTTTTGGTGTGAAGCCCCATTGGTGGGTGGGACAATAGCCATCCCAGGTGATCACTTTTCTGCCGCTTTGTCTGCCGGCCCAGGAGCCCAGATTGCGGTCTGGAACAAAGAGCACGGTTTGGTCTATGGGTAAAGATTTGATGATCTTCACCGCATTTGACGAGGTGCAACAGATGTCGCTCTCGGCTTTTACCTCTACGGTGCTATTTACGTAGCAGACTACGGCGCTACCCGGATATGCTTGTTTGAATTCCCGCAGCTGTGCACCGGTGATCATATCCGCCATCGGGCAGCCTGCATCCTTTACTGGTAAGAGTACTTTGGAGGCGGGGTTTAAGATCGCTGCTGTCTCGGCCATAAAACGAACTCCGCAGAAGACGATGATAGGATTGTCCAGCCGGGCCGAGAGCATGGCCAATTGCAGGGAATCCCCACGAAAGTCAGCCAGTTCCTGAATCTCGACGGCCTGATAATTGTGCGCCAGGATCAGCGCATTTTTACTGTTTTTGAGGGCTTTTATTTTTGCTATGGTATCTTTCATAATATATTCCAGTTTTAGTGGCCGCTGTGGCCAAAGCCACCCTCGGCACGTTTGGTTTCATCCAGGTTTGTGCTTTCTACAAAGATCATGTGTTCCACTTTGCAAAAGGCCATCTGGGCAATGCGCATACCGGATGAAATGGCAATAGGCTCTGTGCCCAGGTTGATCAGGATCACCTTGATTTCGCCGCGGTAATCGCTGTCTATGGTTCCGGGAGAATTCAGCACGCCCAGTCCCAGCTTCAGAGCCAGGCCGCTGCGAGGTCTGATCTGCGCTTCATAGCCCTGCGGCAGGGAGATCGCCAGGCCGGTGGGGATGGCTATTCTCTGACCGATATCCAGGCTGATGTCTTCATCCAGGCAGGCGAAGAGATCATATCCGGCGGCTCCTGCGCTCATTTGTTGGGGAGGCTGTGCGGCAGGGTGGAGCTTAATGAAATCTATCTTCATGATTTACGGTTGAGCAGATAGTCCGCCAGGATGCGCAGTTTGATGCTTTTATCTCCCAAGACTGCGATGCGTTGCTTGGCCTGCTCGGTGAGCTCGGCCGCCATTTGCCGGCTTTTTTCGATGCCAAAGACAGCGGGGAAGGTGGCCTTGCCCTGAATCTCATCTTTGCCGATGGTCTTGCCCAGCTTGGTTTGACTGCCTTCAATATCCAGCAGATCGTCTATGATCTGAAAGGCCATCCCGATCTTATTGCCATAATCCTCGATGATCTTCAGGTCTTTGGCCGGAGCCTTGGCGCCCAGGGCACCAAAGCGCAAGCTGAGATTGATCAGCCGGGCGGTTTTATTTGTATGAATAAAGCTCAAGGTCTTTTTATCCACTTTCTTGCCTTCGGATTCGATATCCACCATCTGTCCTGCGATCAAGCCCTTGATGCCGGCTTCATGCGCCAGCTCATGGACAAATTGCACCTTGAGCTTATCGCTAAGCTCGCACTGGGTGATGATCTCAAAGGCATTCATCAAAAGCGAATCCGCCGCCAGAAGCGCTACTCCGTCTCCGAATACGGTATGACAGGATTTTTTACCGCGACGGTATTCATCGTCATCGATATCCGGCAGATCGTCATGAATCAGGGAAAAGGTATGCACCATCTCGATCGCTGCGGCCACGGGAGTGATGATCTCGGCCTTGTCCTTGTAAAGCTGATAGGCCAAAATGGTCAGATAGGGACGCAGACGTTTACCACCGGCGAAGGTGCTATAACGCAAGGCCTTATGTATATCCTTGGGATATTCGTCCTTGCGCGGCAAAAAGCGGTCTAATACTATATTTACCAATTCCTGCTTTTCTTTCATGTCTTTCTTGAGCAATACGTTAATGTCCATTATCATCCTCCTGAGCGAGATTTGCGTCATCGGCCTCGGGTCTCGGCGGG
>JALNWR010000283.1 GCA_023230795.1 Candidatus Cloacimonadota bacterium | reverse complement strand
GTGGTTTGAATGCACGGTGACCCAGGTGAAAAGTGCAGTGCAGGCTGTGCGCAGCGGGCAATTAAGCGATTTTGAGCGTTCTCAGGATTTTATCATGCGCCCGGAGCAGGAAGCGGCAGTAGAAAAGTCCTTTGCATATTTTAGGAGCTGGAATAAAGACAATCGCCATCAGGGTCCGCCGCATTTTTTATGGAATGCCAAGATGCGTTTTGGTAAGACCTTTACCGCCTATCAACTGGCCCGAAAGATGCAATGGACCAAGGTATTGGTCCTCACTTTCAAGCCTGCGGTACAGTGTGCCTGGGAAGAAGACCTGATGGCTCATGTGGATTTTGAGGGTTGGCAGTTTATGAAGCCGGGCGGAATGAGCTTTGAAGAGCTTGATCGAGATAAGCCTTTTGTTTGTTTCGGTTCTTTTCAAGACTATCTGGGTAGAAACAAAAGCACGGGAGGCCTCAAGCCTAAGAATGAATGGGTGCATGCCATCAATTGGGATTGTGTAATCTTTGATGAGTATCACTATGGAGCCTGGCGGGAAAATGCCAGGGAACTCTTTGAGGCGGAAGATAAGCAAGAAATAGAATTTGGTGAAGGCGAGGGCATCTCATATTTCGATGAAGAGATCATGCCCATTACCACAGATCACTATCTCTATCTTTCCGGAACTCCTTTCAGGGCCATTGCTACGGGGGAATTCATCGAAGAACAGATATTTAACTGGACCTATAGCGACGAGCAGGCGGCCAAAGAGAATTGGACAGGCCCGGACAATCCCTATCTGGCTTTGCCCCGGATGGTACTGCTTACCTATCAATTGCCCGATGCGATCATCGACATCACCCAAAAGGGAGAATTTGATGAGTTTGATCTCAACGTGTTCTTTGGGGCTGAGGGGATCGGGAATGAGGCTTATTTCATGTATGAGAATGAAGTTCAAAAGTGGCTGGATTTGATTCGGGGAGCCTTTCTTCCCAGCAGTATCGATAATCTCAAGCTGGGCGCACAGAAACCGCCGATGCCTTTTTCTGATGTCAGGCTCTTGAACGTCCTTTCGCATACATTTTGGTTTTTACCCAGTGTGGCAGCTTGCTATGCCATGCGAAACTTGATAGCCAAACGGCAGAACAAATTTTATCATGATTACAGGGTGATCGTAGCAGCGGGGCCCAAAGCCGGAATCGGAGTGGATGCCCTGCCGCCGGTGCAAGATGCCATGGCAGATCCTCTAAAGACCAAGACCATTACTCTATCCTGCGGCAAACTGACCACAGGAGTTACCGTAAAGCCCTGGACGGGAATCCTGATGCTGCGCAATACCAGCAGTCCGGAGACTTACTTTCAGGCTGCCTTCAGGGTGCAATCTCCCTGGAGCATCAAGAATCCGGATGGGCTTTCTCCAAATCAGGAAGAGATCATCAAAGAAGAGTGTTATGTCTTTGATTTTGCGCCAAACCGGGCTCTGAAACAGATTGCGGATTACAGTTGCCGCCTGAATGTGAATGAAGACAGCGCCGAAAAGAAAGTTGAAGAATTCATCAAGTTCCTGCCTGTGCTGGCTTACGACGGTAGCAGCATGAAAGAGATAGATGCGGCCGGGATTTTGGATATGGCGCTCAGCGGAACCACGGCTACGCTTTTGGCCAGACGGTGGGAATCTGCACTGCTTGTGAATGTGGATAACGATACGCTGAAACGGCTGATGAACAATGAAAAGGCGATGGCCGCGCTGATGAGGATAGAGGGCTTTCGCAGTCTGAATACAGATATCCAGACCATTATCAATAAGAGCGAAGCTGTGAATAAAGTTCGCAAGGAAAAGAGCGAAGAGGAGCTTAGTCCCGCGGAAAAGAAAGAGCTCAGCAAAGAAGAAAAGGAATATAGATCAAAGCGTAAACAGATTCAAGAAAAGCTGATCAAATTTGCCACTCGCATTCCCATCTTCATGTATCTTACGGATTACAGGGAGCGCACTTTGCAGGATGTAATCACCCAATTGGAACCCAGTCTTTTCCAGAAGGTTACAGGTTTAACGGTCAAGGACTTTGAACTATTGGTAAGCCTGGGGCTATTCAATAGCGCTCTGATGAATGATGCCATCTATAAGTTTAAACGCTATGAAGATGCCAGCTTAGGCTATACCGGCATCAATAAACACGAAGGTGAAGATATCGGGCTCTTTGATACTACTGTCAAGCGGGATGAAGTGAAAAGGGTGTTTGTGGAGGTAAGGGAAGGATTTATTAAATCTGTTTGATCCATTGTCGGTTGCTATCTGAAATGTCGTTCCTACAGGACTCAAGCGGTTGTGTGGCAATTCTTATGCTATCTGAAATGACGTCCCTACAGGACTCAAGCGGTTGTGTGGCAGATCTTATGCTATCTGAAATGTCGTCCCTACAGGACTCAAGCGGTTGTGTGGCAGATCTTATGCTATCTGAAATGACGTCCCTACAGGACTCAAGCGATTGTGTGGCAGATCTTATGCTATCTGAAATGTCGTCCCTACAGGACTCAACGGGTTGTGTGGCAGATCTTATGCTATCTGAAATGTCGTCCCTACAGGACTCAACGGGTTGTGTGGC
>JALNWR010000068.1 GCA_023230795.1 Candidatus Cloacimonadota bacterium | reverse complement strand
TTCAAATAGCAATCCATATGCCACACAATCACCTGAGTCCTGTAGGGACGACATTTCAGATAGAAAAACACAAACCCGACAATCTCTTGAGTCCTGTAGGGACGGCATTTCAAATAGCAATCCATATGCCACACAATCACCTGAGTCCTGTAGGGACGACATTTCAGATAGAAAAGATCGACCCGACCATATTTAGGCTCTCTTGAAAAATGGGGGAATGCCAGCAGAGCTTTTCCTTGACATTAATGCGCTTATGCAAATATGGTTTAGCTATGGATTTACAGGTGCAAGCAAAGCTGCAGACTGTAGCAAAGATTCCTGGAGGAAAATAAGATGCAATTTTTGGAAGACCTGAAGAACCCGGATTCGCAGTTGGTTCTTACTCTGAATAGCCTTTATGATGGCGTTTATGTAGTGGACCCAAATCGGGTGATTCTATTTTGGAATAAGGCCGCAGAGCTGATGACTGGCTATTCTGCCGCAGAGGTAATAGGCTATAGCTGCAAGGATGACATCCTAAATCACATCGATGAAAATGGCGTTTTGCTTTGCCGCTCCGCCTGCCCCATCGTGAAGGCCATGGAGGGCAAATGCAATGTGGCCGCAAAGGTCTATCCCAAGAGCAAATCCGGAAAGCGATTCCCGGTGGAAACCCACATCTCCCTTATAAAGGACGAAAGCGGTGAGCTCGTGGCTGCTCTTGAAGTTTTTCGGGATATCAGCCAACAGGAAGAGTATCGCATTATGCAAGAGAAATTCAATTCTCTGATCCGCAAATACGTATCTACCACCACCTTCAGCGATATCCAAACCCGCATTCAAACAAGCGATCAAAGCAATGTTCCCCGCATGCTGGACCTTACGGTTTTGTATCTGGATGTGGTAGATTTCACCGGATTTTCAGAAGACAAAGAGCCCGAAGAGGTGGTGCGTCTGCTCAATGACCTCTTTGGCATCTGCGATGTGATTACCCGCGAATGCTACGGCGATATCGACAAATTCATCGGAGATGCCATTATGGCTGTGTTCAACGATGCCAATGATGCCGTGCGCAGTGCCATGAAAATCCTGGATACCGGCATTCCGGAACTAAACCGCGTGCGCAACGAGGCAGGGCTCAGCAGCACTTCCATCCGGATTGGGATCAATAGCGGCCTGGTTTTGCAAGGAGATGTAGGAACCATAGACCGCAAAGACCTCACTGTGATTGGCGATACTGTAAATACGGCCGCCAGAATCGAAAAAGCTTCAATCCCGAATCGGCTGATGATCTCCGAAGCCACCCTGGCCAGACTGAGTCCCCAGCTATCCGATAGCTTTACTTTCCACAAGGATTACGAGCTACGCGGCAAGGCTGAACCTATTAAGCTGTTTATTTTGGAGTAATTGAGTCCAACGGGACGGCATTTTACATGAAAACAGATAGTATGGACTTTACATGAAAGAAGATTGTTTGGAGTTGAAGCGCCATACGGAGTCTATACATATACTAGCAATTACTTAGGCGCTTTGACTTCAAAGAATCTGACTTTCATTCCCGGTGGCGAAAGTAGGCTTTCAATAAAGTTCAAGTGCCTTAGGGCGTTACACATATATTACCAATTACTTAGGCACTTGGACAAAGAATCTGAGGCCTTCGCCCTTACTGGATGCGAGACGCATCCAATCCAGCGGTTAGGTCAATCTATCAGCAGCCAATCCCGCTCCTTCCCTTTTCCCCGAACTTGCTTTTGATTCGTTTTTAACTCGAGCTCACTCGAAGCTTCGAGTCATCTCGAGTTAAAACTGAGTTAAAATTGAATTCAGCGAAAGAGCTTGAGGTGATGTGCCTAAGAAATCCCTTGCATATGAGTTCAATCAGCAAACATCGATCCGCCTTTACAGCCTTCAAAAAATAGGGGAAAACCAAAACGCCGATTCGGCTTGACAAATTAGCCCCCAATCATAATTTGTCCTTAATTATCCCATAGGAGTACTGATGTTCTATACTACAACCACCTTTATCGGGCGTCTGGGAAGACAAGTCCATTTAAGGAATTCTTCAACAGCCATGCTCGAGCCTATCGAGGAGCAAAGCATTCAAAAACATAAGGCACTCACAAAGGCAAAGCAGAATTATGTTTAACCTTCTTCATTTGATCCAGGACCAATTTTCACCGCATGTGCTTTTCAGTGCGGCCATGCTGCTTTTGGTAGGCTATTTGATGGGGCACCTGGCAGAAAGGATCAAGCTGCCTGCCATTACCGGCTATATCGTGGCTGGAATTCTGGTGGGGCACAACGTCCTGAATTTGATCCGTCCTGAAAACATGGAGATGTTATATGTGATCTCCGAGATCACTCTGTCTTTTATTGCGGTAATTATCGGTGGTGAATTCTCGTTAGAAAAATTGAAGCTATACGGCAAAAAAATAGTGATCCTTACCTTGTCTCAGATGCTGCTCACCTTCTTTCTGGTATCCTTTGGGATGCTCCTGGTGGGGCTTCCGAATTACATAGCTTTTGTTTTGGGAGCGATATCCGCAGCCACAGCCCCAGCGGCCACGGTGGTGATAGTGGAAAAACTCAAAGCACGGGGCAAATTTGTGGATTACCTTTATGGTATAGTAGCCTTGGATGATGCTGGCACGGTGATTTTGTTCTCCGTAGCTTTTGCGATTTCCGCTTCGCTGATGGGTGCTGCGGGAGTGGCAATCTCCAGCACAGTGCTGCATGCCTTCAAAGAAGTAATATTTTCTTTGGTTATAGGGGTACTGGGCGGCCTGGCCACGCACTACTCCACCATAAAAAATCGCAACATGAACGAAGTCAAGATTCTGGCTTTGGGCTTTATCTTTCTGAGCACCGCGATCTCGATCGGCCTGGGACTTTCTCCCCTCATCGCCAATATGGCCTTGGGTATGGTGCTGGTGAATATGAGCAAAACGAACGTGCGCATCCTGTTTTCTTTTGAGCCTCTTACATCCCCCCTATACGCCATTTTCTTTGGTATAGCCGGAGTGGAACTCAAGCTGGAGATATTTGCCGATAGCAGCGTGCTCCTGGCCGGATTTGCCTTCATTATATTGCGCGCTCTGGGCAAATACTTTGGGGTCTATTTTGCAGCCCAGGGCTTACGAATGGACAAAAGAATCAGGAACTATCTGGGTTTGAGCCTTCTGCCCCAAGCCGGGGTAGCCATTGGCCTGGTGCTCTTCGTGCAAGCTTCTCCGATCATGGTAAATGCTTCTGAAGCTGTGCATCTGAATATATCCAAAATGATAAACATCGTACTGATGTCTGTATTTTTCAATGAAATAGTAGGCCCGCCTCTTTCCAAGCTGGCCATTGTCAAAAACCTGAAAAGGAGATAAAATGCTCTTATCTGAAATAATAAAACTCGAAGCCTGCACCATAGACCTGCAAGCAGAAGATAAAGATGACGCCCTGCATAAGATCGCAGCTTTATTCAAAAGAAGCAGGAAATTTGCCGATATCAGCGAAGGTGAAATCTACAAGGGATTGAAAGACAGAGAAGCGCTGGGCAGCACCGGATTTGGCAATGGTATCGCCATACCGCACTGTGCGCTGGAAGGTCTGGATAAATTTGCCATCAGCCTGGCTGTCTGCAAAAAAGGCGTAAATTTTGACTCCACAGACCGGCGTAAAACCAAGATCTTTGTGACTATTCTGGGCCCTAAAAACTTCCCCAATGAACATCTTAAACTCCTGGCCGCCTGCTCTCATATCCTCAAGCAACCGGGAGTAGTGGAAGAGCTTTTGCAAAGCACCTCCCGCATCAATCTCTATGAAGAATTTCTTGAAAATGCAGATAACGGCTCCGGACAAATAGTTGGCGAAGGCAAGGAAAAGCTGCTGATGCTCTTCGTCAAAGATGATCATATCCTGCAAGACATCACTGAAGTCTTTGTGGAATATGGCATCCAGCGCTCCATCATCATCAATACCACCGAGATGGAAAACCTGATCTCCAAAGTGCCTCTTTTCATGGGATTCTTTAATTTTACCGGAGATAAGAACCCTACCAGTAAGATAGTTTTGGCCAAGATAGCAGAAGACCATATCGATGCCATCGTGACCGGCCTGGAAGACATCTACGGAGACCTGAACGCTTTCTCCGATCTGGATGTGATGGTGCTGGACGCCTTCTATACCAAGGGTTTTTGAAGCCCTCCCGGAGCTCTCCCGAAAACCTGCCTGCCCTCCCGCTGGATTCGATGCGTCTCGCATCGAGCAAGGCCACAGGCCTTGAAAAGAAAGAAAAAGCAATTCCAGTAAAAATGAAAGAACTTTGCGAAAAAGAGCGAATCTTGCGAAAAAGAGCACGTAACGTGCTCGGCAGGCGAGACGCCTTCAATCCAGCAAAAAGCCCGATCAATGATCGGGCTTTAATCTTGCATATTTACGATTAGACCGGCATATCATCAACAGTATTTTGAGGTAATATCTTCCATCCCGGGCAAACCCAAAACCTTGAATTCATCCACTCTCACGCTGCTATCCTCACCAAATTCAATCTGATCTTTATAGCTGATAAATTCTTCGTTATGGATTTTGATATGGTTCAAAAGTTCGGGATTCACCATAATCCGCATGCGTTTGTTCTTGATAAAGTATTCACTGCGCACCAGCCAGCGGTAAATCCGCATGGTTACAGCGTCTTTGCTTACGATGCGGCCACTGCCATTGCAGAAGGGACAAGCCTCTGAGAAATTCGCCATAATGGTGGCACGCATGCGTTTGCGGGTGACCTCCACCATGCCGAGCTCGGTAAAGGGATAAACCTTGTTTTTGGCGCGGTCTCGCTTGAGGCCTTTGCGCAGGATTTCCAGAACCTCACTCTTGGCCTTGTCGTCTGCCATATCAATGAAATCTATCACTATCACACCGGAGAGATCACGCAGTCTGATCTGTCGGGCGGATTCTGCAGCGGCTTCAAGATTGGTCTTGAGCACAGTCTCTTCATAATGACTTTTACCGGTAAAGCTACCGGTGTTTATATCAATTGCTACCAGTGCTTCGGTCTGCTCTATCTTGATATTGCCCCCGGAGGGCAGATAGATGCGGGAATGAAAGATGGTCTCGATCTTCTTTTCTATAGACCAGGAATCGAAGATGGGGGAAGCTTCTTTGTAAAGTTCCACCGAAGGGATGAGGTCTGTGGAGATATCCTGCAATTGGCCGATGATGCTCTTGTAAAAGTCTTTATCGTCTATCACCAGGCGATCTACATGTTCGTTGAAGAGATCGCGGATAAGGTAGTTTTCCAAAGCGTTTTCTTCAAAGACGCAGACGGGCGCCTTGGCAAATTTCAGCTGTTTTTCGATCAAGCGCCAGGTCTTGGCCAGGGCCTTGTATTCGTTGCGGATATCGTCTTCTTCGGCACCTTCAGATTCCGTACGCACTATCAATCCATAGCCCGGGTCTTTAACTTCACTGAGGATATTGCGGATGCGGGAGCGTTCTCCCTGGGAATATATCTTGCGGGAGATGGCGATCTTGTCTTTGTTGGGAAAAAGCACCAGGTATTTGCCGGGGACGGAGATTTGTCCGGTGAGGCGGGCGCCTTTGGAGCCGATGGGACCTTTGTGAACCTGCACCACGATCTCCTGTCCCGGTTTGAGCAATTTGCCGATCTGTGAGCTATCGGAAGGATTCACCCTTTTGCGCGGCTTGGCCTCTTCATAGATATCCAGAAAATCCAGCACGATATCGCTATAATGTAAGAAGGCAGTGCGCTCCAGCCCTATTTCGATAAAGGCTGCGCCCATGCCGGGCAGCACGTCTTTTACTATTCCTTTGTAGATGTTTCCCACCGGATTTTGGTGGTCTTTGCGCTCTACAAAGAGCTCGACCAGCCGGTTATCCTCCAGGATGGCCACCCGCTTTTCCAGAGGGTGAACGTTGACTATTATTTCTGTATTAACCTTGTGTTTGCGCATATCAATCTACCACTATCGGCATGAGATACTGCCACTTATAAGGTTCTATCATTTCCAGCTCTTCGATAATCTCACGGTCAAGGTCCCACCATTTCGAGCCCATGAGGCTGGAAAGCTGCATATTCAGGAAATCCGTACTCTTAATGGCTTCAAAAAAGCTGAGTTTGTGGGGGTAATTCTCTACCCTGTAATCTGAAATACCAGCCAGTTCAGCAGCTTTGGCTATGGCATATTCCAACGAGCCCAGATTATCCACCAAGCCCAGAGCCAGAGCGTCTTCTGCGCTGTATATCCTGCCCTCGGCAATGCTGTTGATCTTATCCGGGCTGATCTTGCGGGCTGTCATCACCCGGGATTTGAACTCATCGTAAGTCCCCTCGGAATTGCGTTTCAGAGAGGCCAGAAGCTCCTCGGAATAAGGCTCCAGAGGGTTTAACCCACCGGCAAATTTGCCAAACTTGATGGTCTGCGATCTCAGGCCGAGTTTGCGCCCCAAACCTGTAGCTTCCGGCAGCATCATGATCACCCCTATCGATCCGGTAATACTGCCGGCATCTGCAATGATCTGATCGCTGGCGCAGGAGATATAGTATCCTCCCGAAGCGGCTACTCCGCCCATTGAGACCACCAACGGTTTGCTGCTTTTCAGCTTTAGCAGCTCCTGATAGATCAGCTCACTCTCCAGAGCGCTGCCGCCAGGGCTATCTATTCTGAGCACTACTGCTTTGACTGCATTGTCGTCCTGAACCTGCTCCACCATCTTATGCACTTTGCTATAGCTGATGAGAGCTTGATTGAAAGAACCACCGACAGGCATGATATTGCCGCCCAGATACATCACTGCGATCTTTTCGCCACGGGAGGCTGGTGGGCGCGTGGAATATGAGCTGATGCTTACGATATTATCTTCATCGATCAGGCGTTCGGCCAGCATCTGATTGCGAGGTGCAGCATGGTCTATCAGGCGCATCTCCAGAGCTTCTTTAGCTTGTAAGATAAAGTTTTCCCGTCCGTTATACACGGCTTTTACATCATCGATAGTGAGCCCTCGGCGCTCTGCCACACCGCTGAGAATCAGCTCAAAGCGGTCTGAGAGCATCTCTTCGATATTGCGCCGGGTGCCTTCTGAAAGGGAGGTCTGGCTGTAAGGCTCGCCTGCCCCTTTGAATTCTCCGGCTTGAATGATATGCATCTTGATCCCGATCTTCTCAAACATTTCTTTATAAAACATGATGTTTGTGGATACTCCGCTCAGCATCAAGCCTGCGGATGCGGAAGGTTCCATATAGATTTCATCTGCATAAGTGGCCAGCAGATAGTCGCCATGACCCATCATATCACCAAAGGCGATCACGGGTTTGCCGCTGCTCTTGAAATCCTGGATTGCCAGGCCGATCTCATGCAAAGCAGCCAGGGATATCTGAGCAGCCATGGGCTGGATCAAAAGTCCGCTGATGCGGCTGTCGTCCTTGGCTCTGCGTATCTTATAGCTAATGTTTTGCATGCTGTTTGCGCTCTTGCTGCCAAATAGGTTCAGGGGCAGCACTTCGTTATACTCAGGAACAAATGCGCTGAGATTCAGGTTTAGCCAGCTATCTGCGCTAATGGGAGTGGGACCTGGCCCACTGAAGGCAAATTTACTCATCTGCCGGCCAACACAGTATGACAGGCCAACCAGCAAAATGAATACAATGATTGCGATTAAAACGATTTTCTTGGTGCTCATAAGAGCCTCCTTTGTAAAATAAGTAACTTGTAAAAGTCTTTGTGAAAGCAGGTTTTATGCTGCTTTGATGATAAGTATAGGATAAAAAGTTCACGCCCAAAGCCTGAATAAAGTAATGGCGGAGATGTAGGGATTCGAACCCTAGAAACGCTCACACGTTTACACGATTTCCAATCGTGCTCCTTCAGCCAGCTCGGACACATCTCCGCGAGTGCAGAGGCCAATCTTTCTACAGGGCGCATTTTGTCAAACATTTTAGTGTCTAAAGTGCCGGAATCCGGTAAATACCATGCTCATATCGAGTTCATCGCAGGCCTGTATGCACTCGCAATCGCCTTTGGAGCCACCGGGTTGGATAACTGCTTTGACCCCGGCTTGATACAGTTCGTCTATACAATCCCGATAGGGGAAAAAGCCGTCAGAAGCGCAGACAGCAGTCTTCAGATCATGCTTGAATTTCTTTGCTTTCCAGATCGCGATGGAGGTGCTGTCTATCCTGCTGGTCTGTCCTATGCCCATACCTACAATCTGATTTGGACGGGCCAGGGCAATGGCGTTTGATTTCAAAAGGGATACCGCTTTCCAGCCATAGACCATAGCGGCAAATTCTTCTTTGCTGGGCTGTTTGTGAGTTTCTACCCGCCAGGACTGGATATCCTCGTCCAGCTGATCCCACTCTTGAGCCAGATAGCCCCAGAACATGGTTTTTATCTCCATGGGATTGGAGGCTTTGCTCAGGAAGCTGGGTTCATAGGTGATGAGGCGGCGGCTTTTCTTCTTGCGCAGCACATCCAAAACTCCGTCTTCATATCCGGGGGCAATAATGATCTCGGTAAAGATGCGGTTTATCATCACCGCGGTCTTCAAATCCAGACTGCGATTTACCACCACTATGCCTCCAAAGGGGGCTACTGTATCTGTGGCAAAAGCTCTGCCATAGGCCTCCCAGAGGTTTTCTCCACTGCCGATGCCACAGGGATTGCAGTGTTTGAAGATCATCACGGTGGGTTCGCTATACAGCCTGATCGCTTTCAGCGAGGAATCGATATCCATGATGTTGTTAAAGGAGAGTTCTTTGCCATGCAAGACCTGCCAGCCTTCCGGACGATTGGTGTAAAAAGCGGCTTTTTGATGGGGATTTTCTCCATAGCGCAAAGGCTTATCCAGATTTATAGTGATATCGATGAAAGGAGGCATCTGGATGCTGGGGGTGGATTCATTGCGAAAATCTTCCAGATAATCCGCAATGATGGCATCGTAATGTGTGACCATTGCAAAAGCTTTTTGAGCCAGATAGCTGCTCCAGCTTTCCGGCAGCATGCTATCCTGTTTCAGATGTTCCAGGGTAGGCAGATAGTCTCGCGGGTCTGTCAATACAGCGACGTTACGATAGTTCTTGGCTGCAGCCCGGATCAGGCAGGGCCCGCCGATATCGATATTTTCGATGATCTCTTCATGGCTGCTGCCTTCTTTCATGCGCACCTGAGCAAAGGGGTAGAGATTGACCACTACTATATCGATCTGCCCGATATCATGTTCATTAAGGTTATTCAGATGAGCTTCTTTGCTGCGGTCTGCCAGGATCGCACCGTGAATCCTGGGATGCAGCGTCTTGACCCGTCCCCCCAGAATCTCCGGAAAGCCGGTATAATCACTCACTTCCACAAGACTGGAGCAAAACTGGCGTAAGTGCTTGGCAGTATTTGCAGTAGAAAGAACGGTGTAACCGAGATTCTCCAGCTCCATGGCCAGAGTCTCAATCCCGGTTTTGTCGGATACACTGATTAATGCGAATTTCTTCATTGTTTGTCCCCGTCGATTTCCTCGACAAAATCCTTTATATCTTTTTTGTTTAAATAGTTTTCCAAGCGTTGATTCAGTTTGCCATCACTGTACATTTCCATGGTGATGCGCACCACTTTCTGGGGCTCTTTCTGAATCAGTTCTTGCCGCACCTCTTTGTCGATCACGCTTACCAGCACTATGCCGGCCAGGATGATAATCCAATTTACAAAGATCCAAAACAGGAATATGGGCAAGGCGGCGATCACGCCATAGACGGCCTGAAAGCTGGTAAGATTGTAGATGTAATAGTCAAATCCGCTCTTTACCAAAATCCAAATCAAGGTAGTCCAAAAAGCGCCCTTGATCAGGCTGCTGCGTTTTACTTTGATAGATGGCATAAGCATATACAAGAAGAAGATAGCCAAAAACTGCAGGATAAATGGCACTATATACATTAGCAAGGTGAATATCTTCAGCTTTAACAGCCGCGAAATGATCGGCAGCGAACTGCTGGAAAACAGCAAGACCAAAATCAGGAATCCAAAGACTATCGTGCCAAAAAACTTCACAAACTGCGAAACTATATCCATGTGCTCGGTCACATGTGTGCTCAAAATGCGGTCAAATGTACCGCGGATGTTCTCAAACAGCACATATGATGAGATCAAAAGAATGATGAAGACCATGATATTCAGGCCCATCCTGCGGGCTATCATCTCGTTGATCATGCCCATCACTGCATCTGCCGAGCCGGGAATGAAGTTTTCCGTCACCACATCGGTGATCTTGTCCTTGAGGTTCAAAAAGGGCAGGTCCGGAGCCAACATCACGATAAAGGTGATGAAGGGGATAAAGCCCAAAATGGTTACATAGGCCAGGCTGCCTGCCGAGCGCGGAACCTGTTCGCTGATCACGCGTCCGATCCAGAGTTTCATAAATTTGAAGGCCTTGCTCAGGAGAGCTTTTCTGCGCTTGCCGGATTTAATGGTCAGCCAGATTTTGTAAACCCAGATCGTAAAGCCCCGCGTGAGAGCAGTAAATGCTTTTCTGAGCCTGGTAAAGATATTTGTTTTTCTTTTTCCCATATCATTCATCCCTTAGAGCTATCACCGGGTCAAGTTTACTGGCTTTGACCGCAGGAGCGATGCCAAAGATCAGCCCCACGCCCACGGATACTAAAAGTGAGACCAGGATCATCTGCACCCCGGCCAGCATCGGCATGCCCAGATATCCGCTAACCAGATCGAGGATGGCATAACCCAGTATAATGCCAAATACACCGCCCAGGCCTGTAATCAAAACGGTTTGTACCATAAATTGAACAAATATATCCATCCGGCGGGCTCCCACAGCCAGGCGCACTCCGATCTCCCGGGTTCGCTCTTTGATAGAGGCTAACATGATGTTCATGATTACAATTCCGCCTACCAGCAGAGAGATCAGGCCTATCATGATAAAGATCATACTGAATATCTTACTGTTTTGTTCCATCTGCTGCATGGTTTCCTGAGCAGAGCTTACCCTGAACACGGCGCGGCCATTCTTGATCCGCAGCAGGATTGGCCTCAGCTTTTTTTGTATAGACAAGGCATCCTCAGGACTTTTGGCCAAAATCTGGATAGAGCGGATGAGGCTGCCGGCATCGATCTTATTCATCATGGTGGATAGCGGCACAAAGGACTGGCGGTTCATATATTCCAGCGCATTCCCACCAAAAGCTCCCCCGCCGGGATTTTCCCAATACTTTTCTTGCATCACGCCAATCACGGTAAGCATCTGATCTTTGAGCATTACACTTTCCCCCAGCGGATCATCACTTTTGAATAAATCCCGAGCTACCGAGCTGCCCAAAACAATTACATTGGCATTTTCGCGAAGCTCAAACTCGTTGAAGAATCTACCCTTATCAGGATACCAATTTTCCATTTTCTGATGGTCTGGCAATACCCCTATCACTTGATCGGAATAGCTGAAACCCTTGTACTGCAAGGTGGAATTCCAGGCGCTTACGATAGGGCCGATAGCCTCAGCTTCCGGAAGCTGGCCCCGAATCTGATTCATCTCAGCCAAAGTCAAAGTGGCTTCACCACCCTGCCGGAAATCGTAATTCCAGTTTCGCTGAACCTCCACTTTGTTTGTGCCGCCCCGTTCCTGCATCCAGGACAGGGTGCTTTTATTCATGCCGTTTATGATGGCCAAAACCACCATGATGCACATCACACCCAGGATGATGCCAAATACTGTTATCAGGCTGCGCACCTTGCGCATCATAATGTCGGTTACTCCGATCTGCAGGGATTCACTTAGCGAGAGAGCCATTGTAAATCAATCCATCGCGGATTTCGATGATGCGATCGGCCCGCTCTGCAACCAAAGAATCGTGAGTTACCATGATCACCGTGTTGCCGGCTTTGTGCAGGTCATTAAAGATTTCCAGGATGTCTCCCCCGGCCTGAGAATCCAGATTTCCGGTGGGTTCATCCGCCAGAAGCATGCTTGGATCATTCACTATAGCCCGGGCGATGGCCACCCGTTGCCTCTGGCCTCCGGAAAGCTCGTTTGGCTTGTGCTTCAGCCGGTCCGAGAGCCCCACGCTGTCCAGAATCTGACTGGCTTTTTCCTTGCGCTTACGCGCTGATAAACCGGAATACATCAATGGCAATTCCACATTTTTTAAAACGTTGAGATGTGGCAATAGGTTAAAAGACTGGAACACAAAGCCGATCTTGCGATTGCGGATGCCCGCTAAAGCAGATTTTGGCAAAGTGCTCACCAGATCGCCATCCAGATAATACTCCCCCTCGCTGGGACTGTCCAGACAGCCTATGATGTGCATCAATGTGCTTTTCCCCGATCCTGAGGGCCCCATAATGGCCACAAACTCACCGCTTAAGATGCTGAGCTCGATTCCCGCCAGAGCGCGAACCTTGATCTTACCCAGCAGGTAATCCTTGATCAGAGACTGTGTTTTGATTATTTCCATGTTATTATACTTTTCCACCTATATATGCCATTAGTTTAGCTATGCCAAAGATGTCAACTAAAAAGTGAATAAGCGGTGCCTTGGGGATTGTTTGGAGTTGAAGCCGGCTACTCCAGCCCAGCATTATCCTCCAAGCTTGAAGCCGGCTTTCGCCACCGACAATGAAAGCCC
>JALNWR010000282.1 GCA_023230795.1 Candidatus Cloacimonadota bacterium | reverse complement strand
TGTGAGGGCAGACAGCACCCTGGAGCGTCTGGAAACCCAGAAATACATTTACCATGCCGATCTGATCTACAGTTACAATTATCGGGATCTGAACCTGGGCATCAGCGGGAATTTCTTTTTCGGACATGATGCTCGCACCTTCGAGCAATTCTCTGATGAATACACTGTGCCTACCACAGAGTCCTTGAAGAGCAGTTTTAAGAACCCCACTATCACGCTGGGCGCAATCCAGACTTTCCATGATCACGCCTTTGGAGTGCATGGCACCATGCCGGTTACTCTCAAAGGTGACACCAAACGCAATAGTTTCCATAGCTCAGAAGACCCTGTAGATTATGAATACGAGCTGCCTTTGATGATGACTTTCAGCTATACCGGACTGATGCACAAAGAGCTAAAGGTGGCATCGGATCTATCTTATGAGGGATATTCCGAGACCTCTGAAGACTTAAGAGATTCATGGAAACTGGGAGTAGGGCTGGCTTATGAGCCAAATGTAGAACGAAAAGAGCATTGGTGGCAAAAAGTTCCGCTGAGAGCCGGATATGCCTATCGTCAGCTTGCTTTTCAAAGTGGCGGAGATGATATAGATGAAAATAGCATCAGTGCCGGACTCAGCATTCCGCTCAAGAATAAGATAAACCGCGTGGATCTGGCTTTTCAGTACCAAAGCAGAGGATCACTGGGGACAAATCAGCTGCGTGACAAAAGCTATATGATGATGTTTGGCTTTACCGGCTTTGATATCATTACCAGCGCTCCAGATCGAACTGCCCCGCGTGATATCCCAAAGGCAGAGGAGCTTGAGCAATGGTAGCAGGGCAAAATCTGTATCACAGAATATTGGAAGCCAGAGACCTGGATCCAGAAAAACTGGAAACCAGCCTGGACGACCTCCCCGATGAAAAGCTCCTGGCGAATATTGAGACCGCAGCCGAGAGAATCCATGAAGCCTTATATAATAACGAACCGGTAATCATCTTTGGACATGACGATCCCGATGGGGTTACCAGCAGCTATATCCTGTATAATTTTTTGAACAGCATCGGTTTTCAAAGACACAGCTGCTATATCCCCAATCGAACTCTTGAACCCCATGGCATACAGGACGGTTTTATCGATCATGTGAAGGAGGGAGGGTATAAATTAGTTATTACAGTGGATAACGGCATCTCCGCCGATGAAGGAGTGCAAAGGCTCAATGCACTGGGTTGTGATGTCATCATCACCGATCATCATCTGATCCAGCCCGATAAATTGCCTGAGGCTTATGCTATCGTAAATCCGCAATTGCCACTTTGCAAATATCCCTTCAAGCCGCTGGCCGGTGTGGGCGTAGCTTTGATGCTGATTCGCTATCTGGCCAAAGAATGGAATCACAGCATAGACCCGGCAAGCTATTTCTGGACCGCTGTAGGGTCCATCGCAGACAAAGTCCCCATGATAGGCCTGAACCGGACTATAGTGAGATATGTTTTGAATAATTTTGAGAAGGTGCAGGATCAAACCGTTGATTTTCTTTTGAGAAATTACCGCCGCGTAAGCAGTTCCACCGATATATACAATTTTATCTCATATACGGCCCACCTCATTGCCAATGGGCGGGAAGCCGACGGTAAGCACACAGCCTTAAAATTCCTCACCCAGATATCAGATGCCAAGGCGAGGCTTTTTGAAATCCTGGAGGAGCAAAAGAACCTTTGGGAAAAAGACCTGAACCGTGTATTTGGCTTTCTTGATACCCTGTCAGTAGATTTTGTGGGTAATTTCTTTGTCTATTATGATGAAGATAATGTGATCCCATATCCTCTATTAGGCACTGCTGCGACTTTTATAGTCAATCGTTTGCATATTCCCACCATTATGCTCAAGCATCATAACGGACTCACAGTATGTGAAGCGCGCTGTAGCGATGGCTTTAATATGGTTGATGCCTTCAGTCATTGTAAAGAGCACTTGATCCAATTTGGCGGGCATCCTAAGGCCGCTGGTTTTACTATGAAGCCAGAGGCTTATGACCTTTTTGTGGAGTGTTTTCACGGATACATCAGTGAGAACTTCAGCCCTCCTGATGAGGATGTGGAAATTCCTTTTGATACGCAATGCAGATTAGAAGAGATGAATGCCGATACCTGGCAGGATTTGGAATTACTCCTGCCCTGGGGGCAAAAAAATCCAGAACCTGTCCTGAAGATAATAGGGCTGAAAGCTGAGGAAATCAATGGAGACTGGAATTTGGATAGTAGCAGCCTGCGCCCTGAGCGCGGATCGATTTGTGATTGCATAGCTGCATGGAGAAGCATTAATCAACTCAGGATTCTAAAAATCCTGGACTGAGATCATAAATATGGGAAGGCTCAGCGAGGCTATAAGGAAGTCAATACATCTTAGCTCTTTGGTTATACCATTTGGCTATCGCTATTTGTTGCAATACAATCGCCATCTGGCTTTTGTCTTGCTCTTTTGTGCATTGACCATCTCTCTGGCTATAGAATTTAACCGTTTTTGGCAACGCAGCTTTCGCAAGACCTTTCTTCGCATCTTCGGCTCCATCCTCAGAAGACACGAATTCAAAGACCTCACCGGAGCCACCTATCTGCTATTTGCCAGCCTGCTGTGTGT
>JALNWR010000067.1 GCA_023230795.1 Candidatus Cloacimonadota bacterium | reverse complement strand
TAGCAAGCTATAGCTACACAATAACTAAGAGTCCTGTAGGGACGCCATTTCAGATAGCAAACCTAGATCTGCACAATGCCTTGAGTCCTGTAGGGACGGCATTTCAGATAGCAAATACCGACCAGTCCATGATCAGACTTTCGAAAAATGGGGGAATGCCGACTGATAAACTGGTTGACAGAAAAAGGGATGATTCATAATTTGACACAAAGTAGAAAACATTGGAGTTAAGTATGAGCGATCAGCTGCAAGACCTTTTGGCAAAAGTGTACGAAGAAGGTGTTGCCAAAGCCAATACCGAAGCAGAAAAGATTTTGAACAAAGCTAAAGCAGATGCCAAAACCATGATTGAAGATGCCAAAGCCAAAGCTGAACAGCAGTTAGCAGAGGCCGAAAAGAAAGCCCGGGAACTCAAGAAAAACACCGAGGGTGACCTCAGAATGGCCGGCAATCACAGCATGACAGCCTTGAAACAAAAGATCACCGATCTCATTCTCAATGTGAATGTAGATCAGGCCAGCAAAGCGAGCTTTCAGGATGCAGACTTCGTCAAAAGTCTGATCAAAGATGCTCTGGCAGGCTGGAAACATGGCGACGCCGGCATTGTTATCTCAGAAAATCTGCAAAAGAAACTCGATGAAGCCTTCCTCGGCTCTTTGAAATCCAGCTTTGATGGCAAACTCAAGATTGAATTCAGCCCCCAGATCAATGCCGGATTCACCATCTCCCCTATCGACGGCAGCTATAAACTCAGCTTTACCGATGAGGATTTTGCCGCACTCTTCAAAAACTATTTGCGTCCCCGCACTGCCAAGATCCTCTTTGATAGCTGATCATGGCCAGGCAGTATTATTACTTTATCGCCGGCTTGCCTTCTATCTCGCTGGATGACAGCAAGCTGGCCATTACACCGGAGCTTTTCCGGCAAGAGGCTATACAGCAGCTTAGCAAGCAGGACTATAATCTCTTAAAGCTCCTGCATCTGCCCGATGAAATAGCCAATCTGCTCCTGTCGCTATACAAAAATAGCGATAAACAGCCCAGCCCGGAAGGACTGAACAGTCCAGAGTATTGGGAGGAGTATCTTGATTTTTTGCGGCATAAAGCGGATAATCCCCGTTTGGATACCCCGCCGGAATACGCTTACCTGCCTGGCTTTATTGCCCGGATCACCCTGGATGCCATGACCCAGGAAGAGCTCCCGCATCCATTTGCTTTGGAGCACCAGCTGCTTTCCCACCTTTTTGACTTTGCCAAAGAGGCCAAAAATAAGTTTATAGTCCAGTGGTTTGAGCTACAGCGCAATATCAAGAACATCCTCACCGCCATCAATGGTCGAAATCACAAGATGGAATTTGCCTCATACCTGATCGGCGAGGATGATACGGTAACCAATCTCAGCAAAAGCCATGCCGCAGATTTTGGACTGGGCAAGGATCATCCGCTGTTTAACGAAATCATGCGCATCTGGGAGCAGAATAACATCCTGTACAGGGAGCGCGGCTATGACCTGCTGCGCAATAAATGGATCGATGAACAGAATTTCTTTGAATACTTCAATATAGATCGCATCCTGGGCTACTATAGCAAGCTGCGCATCATAAACCGCTGGCTGATAGCGGATATAAAGCTGGGTAAAGAAGTGTTTCACGACACCCTGAACAAACTGGAAAACAGCTTTGAATTTCCAGAAGATTTTAATATAAGAATAAAGCATAAATAGAAGGTAAAACGATGACCAAAGGTGTAGTAAAAGCGATTATCGAAAACCTGGTTCAAGTAGAGGTTTCGGGGCCTGTATCCCAAAACGAGATCTGCTACATTGATTTGGGCGGAGAAAGATTGATGGCAGAAGTCATCAAAGTGCTTGGAAGTATCGCATATACGCAGGTGTTTGAAAGCACCCGCGGACTGAGACCAGGCAATACAGTAGAATTTACCGAAAAGATGTTGGAAGTAAAACTGGGACCAGGTATGCTTGCCAAGAATTATGACGGCCTGCAAAATGATCTGAACAAAATGAAGGGTGTCTTTTTGACCCGCGGTGAATATACAGACCCTCTGGATGAAGACAGCTCCTGGGAATTCACCCCGTCTGCCAAAGCCAATGACAAGGTTTCTGCAGGAGACTGGCTGGGTAATGTGCCCGAAAGCTGGATTTCTCATAAAATCATGGTCCCCTTTGGCCTTACTGATGAATACACGGTAAAGAGTATAGTTGAAAAAGGCACCTATAAGATCACAGATACCATTGCCGTGATTACAGATAAGGAAGGCAAGGATATCGAGCTCAATATGATCCAGTACTGGCCTGTAAAAATCCCGATAAAAGCTTATACAGAAAAGCCCCGTCCTTTCCGGCTTTTGGAAACCGGAGTTCGCACTCTCGATACCCTGAACCCCATGGTCGAAGGCGGCACCGGCTTTATCCCCGGGCCATTTGGCGCGGGCAAGACCGTCTTGCAACACTCCCTCTCCAAAAACGCTGATGCAGACATGATCATCATGGCTGCCTGCGGAGAAAGGGCAAACGAAGTGGTGGAAATGTTTGTAGAATTTCCCAAATTGGATGACCCCAGAACCGGACGTAAGCTGATGGAAAGAACCATCATCATCTGTAATACCTCAAATATGCCTGTGGCCGCGCGGGAAGCTTCGGTTTACACAGCCATGACCATTGCAGAATACTACCGCAATATGGGTCTCAAAGTGCTGCTGCTGGCAGATTCCACTTCGCGCTGGGCTCAGGCCTTGCGTGAGATGAGCAACCGCATGGAAGAGCTTCCCGGCCCTGATGCCTTCCCCATGGATTTACCAGCCATCATATCCAGCTTCTATGCCAGAGCCGGCTTCGTATATCTGAAAAGTGGCGAAACCGGATCCATTACTTTCATAGGAACCGTATCCCCCGCCGGAGGAAACCTCAAAGAACCGGTTACCGAATCCACCAAGAAAGCTGCCCGCTGTTTTTACGCCCTATCTCAGGCCAGAGCAGACAGCAAACGCTACCCCGCAGTGGACCCTATAGATTCATACAGCAAATATCTGGAATATCCTGAGGTCATAGATTATCTGAATGAAAACGTCAATCCCAATTGGGTCAACGACGTGATCCTCACCAAGGATATCTTGCGAAGAGGCCGCGAAGCGCAGGAGCAGATCAACATCCTGGGAGATGACGGCGTACCGCTCTTGTATCATGACAAATATTGGAAAAGTGAGCTGGTGGATAGGGTTATCCTGCAACAAGATGGCTTTGATGACGTCGATCAATCCACGCCCATGCAAAGACAGGAATACATGCTTGAGCTGATCCTGGATATCTGCGGCAAAACCTTTGTATTTGAGACCTTTGAGGAAATAATGCCTTACTTCATGAGACTGATAAACATCTGCAAACAGATGAACTACGTTGAGATAGACACAGAGGAGTTTAAGCAATACGAAAAGGGACTTCTCAAAGAAGTTGAAGAAAGGAGTGCTAAATAATGGCTACACAAGCATTTCAAAAGATATACACTAAGCTAAACCAGATCACCAAAGCCACTTGCTCTGTGCGCGCTTCCGGCGTGGGAAATGAAGAACTCGCCACCGTGGCCGGACGCCTGGCTCAAGTGGTAAAGATAGTGGATGATAACGTTACTCTGCAGATTTTTGCAGGCACTGAAGGTATCGGAACCGATGCAGAAATTGTCTTTTTGGGCAAGGCTCCTACTCTCAAGGTTGGGCCAGACTTGGCCGGCCGCTTTTTCAACGCCTATGGTGATCCCATCGATGGAGGCCCGGACGTAGAAGGAACTGAAGTGGAAATCGGTGGTCCTTCCGTAAATCCTGTGCGGCGCAAACAGCCCTCTGAGCTGATCTCAACCGGCATCGCCGGTATCGATCTGAACAACACCCTGGTTACGGGTCAAAAGATCCCCTTCTTCGCAGATCCGGATCAACCCTATAATGAAGTAATGACCATGGTGGCTTTGCGCGCTCAGAGTGACAGGATCATCTTGGGAGGCATGGGACTTTCCAATGATGACTATCTTTTTTATAAACATTCTTTCGAAAACGCCGGGGTGATAGATCGCATTATTTCTTTTGTAAATACTACAGAGAACCCCACCGTGGAGCGCCTTTTGGTGCCGAATATGGCGCTGACCGCTGCCGAATATTTCGCTTCTGAACACAATGAAAAAGTGCTGGTGCTACTTACCGATATGACTCTTTATTGCGATGCCTTGAGTATAGTGTCAAACCGTATGGATCAGATTCCTTCCAAAGACTCCATGCCGGGCTCTTTGTATTCGGACCTGGCCAAGCTATATGAAAAAGCAGTGCAATTTCCGGAAGGCGGCTCTATCACCATCATCGCCGTGACCACCCTGTCCGGTGGTGATATTACGCATGCTATCCCGGATAATACCGGTTACATCACAGAGGGTCAGCTTTTCCTGAAGCGTGATACGGATATCTCCAAGACCATTGTGGACCCCTTCCGTTCCCTTTCCCGCTTGAAACAATTGGTGATCGGCATCAAGACCCGTGAAGACCATCCTCAGGTGATGAACACCGCCATCCGTCTGTATGCGGATGCCGCCAATGCCAAGACCAAGATGGAAAACGGTTTTGACCTTTCAGACTACGATGAGAGAGTGCTGGATTTTGCCAAAGAGTATTCGGACAAAATCCTGGCTATAGACGTCAATATCGATATAGACAAGATGCTGGACATTACCTGGGAGCTCTTCCAACGCTACTTTAAGCGGGAAGAAATCGCCATCAAAGATGAATTCATGAAAATCTACTGGAAAAAGGCATGAGTCTGAAGTTTCAATACAACAAAATCTCGCAATTGCAGCTAATCAAGCAATTGGGAGTGCGTGAAAAAGCTTTGCCTACGCTAAAAAACAAAGAAGCAGCCTTGCGGGTGGAAGTAAAAAAAGCCCGCAACAAAGCCGCTGAGCTGGATCAACAGGTCATAGAGCGCACCAAAGAGCTGGATGTCTTTATGAAGCTCTGGAGTGAATTTGATCCGGATTTGATCTCCATCAAAGAAGTCTCGATCAAAACTCAAAAGATCGCCGGGGTAAAAACTCCGGTTCTGGAAGACATCGATTATGAGATCGCACCCTTCAATCTCTTTACAAAGCCAAGCTGGTATTTGGATGGAATAGTCCTGCTCAAAGAGCTGTCGCACCTGCAGATCGAACGGGAGTTCTTTCTGCGTAAGATGCACATTCTGGAACACGTGCGCAAGAAGACCACCCAGAAAGTGAATCTTTACGAGAAGGTGCAGATACCTGCTTTTGAAGATGCGATTATGAAGATAAAGCGCTATCTGGAAGATGAAGAAAACCTCAGCAAAGCTGCTCAAAAAATCCTGAAAAACCGCACGGAGGAGCTGCAATGATTGAGAAAATGAAGAAATACACATTCGTGCTCTACCATTTGGAATACGAAGCATTCCTGGCCAAATTACAAGAGCTGGGGCTGCTCCATATTATCCGCTCTACGAATGAAAAGACCGACGTCTTGGTCAGCAATCAAGATTTGCTGCGCGAATATACCGAAGCTCTGAAATTCCTGGGCAGGATAGAGCCTTCTGAGAGCAAAAGCAGCACCAATCTGCCCACCAAAGCTCTCTTAAACCAGATCAATAAAGCCCGCCAGGAGAAAGATGATCTGGAGCGCAAGCTGGAAATCCTGAACAAGCAAATCCGCGATCTGCAGCCCTGGGGAGATTTTGATTATGAACTTATAGAAAAACTGCGCGAAAATGACGTAGGCGTAGAATTTTATCACTGCATGAAAAACCACTTTCAGCCGGAATGGGAAGAAGAGCACACCGTCAGAATCATCGGTGAGCGCAGCGGCATACTCTATTTCGTAGCCTTCTATCAGGGAGAAAGTCCCGCTCTGGAAGCCGATAGATTCTCTTTCCACCAGCAAACCTTGCAAGAGCTGAAGCAAAAATATGCTGAAACCGAAACCAGAATCGAGGCTATAGATGAGTATTTTACTTCGATCACTACTGTCGCCTCACAGGCCTTTATCACCGAAGTAAGCAGAATCACTACAGAGTATGATTTTGAAGATGCCAGCCTGCAAGCTGTGAAAGAAGCTGAAGACCATCTGCGGATCATCAGCGGCTGGATTCCCATCGGCAAAGAAGAAGGCCTGATCGATTTTATCAAACAAGAAGACTTGATCTACTTCTCGTCTGCTGCCAAAGTAGAGGAGAATCCTCCCATCCGGCTCAAGAATAGCTGGTTTTCCCGCATCTTCGAGCCCATCAGCAAGATGTATATGTTGCCAAAGTACAACGAATTTGACCTCACTCCCTTTTTTGCTCCCTTCTTCATGCTTTTCTTTGGCTTCTGCAATGCGGATATTGCCTATGGCATAGTCATCATTGCTTTGGCGGTATTCCTCAAATGGAAATCCAAAAAAGAAAGCATGAAAGCTATGATGAATCTGGTCATCCTCTTTGGAGCGTCCAGCATCATCATGGGCTTGGTGGTAGGTTCCCTTTTGGGTTATGATCTGAAGCAGCTACCTGTGATAGGCGAAAAGTTTCTAATCCAGAACAACGACCAAATCTTCAATTTTGCCCTGCTTTTGGGTGTGATTCAGATCCTCTTTGGCATCGGCATAGCAATAGTCAAAAAGATTCACCAGTCCGGCTTTATGCACGGACTCAGTGAATTTGGCACCTTCCTTTTTATAGCCACCCTCTCGGTCTTGGGCGCTCAGCAACTGGGGACAGATATATCCGCGGTGCAGCCCTACCTGAAGTATCCGCTGTGGGGCGGTCTGGGACTGATCCTGCTCTTTAACCAGCCGGGAAAGAACCCTTTGATCAACATCGCAGGAGGCCTCTGGCTGCTGTACAACGTCGTTACAGGATTCTTTGGCGATATCTTGAGTTATATCCGTCTGTTCGCTTTGGGCGTATCCAGTGCGATTCTGGGCTTTGTCGTCAATAGCATCGGAGCCCAATTGTCATCCACGCCGATAGTGGGGCCTGTGATCTTCCTTGTCTTCATGATCCTGGGACACGGACTCAATCTTGGCCTGGGCGCACTTTCCGGTTTTGTGCATCCTTTGCGCCTTACATTTGTTGAATTTTACAAAAACGCCGCGTTCGAAGGACCCGGCATGGAATATAAACCATTTTCAAAATCTAAAGGTAAAACACAGGAGGTTTAATGGACCCGAACACCCTAAATCAAGTAGCACAAAGCACTGCCATGGCGGGCGGAAATTTGGCATTTTTCTTAGCCTGGATCGGTATATTTTTGATGGTAGCACTGGCCGGAATCGGCAGCGCCATCGGAACTGTAATCGGTGGCAGCGCCAGCGTGGGAGCCATGAAAAAGCGGGATGATATCTTCCCGAATTGTATGATCCTGTCCGCATTGCCCGGTACTCAGGGGCTTTATGGATTTGGAGCATTCTTTATCCTAAAAGACCATATCGTTCCTGGAATCAATATGCTGCAGGCAAGCGCCATCCTTGGCGCTGGCCTCATCATGGGAATAGTGGGACTCTTTTCTGCATACCACCAATCCCGGGTGGTAGCAAATGGTATCGAAAGCATCGGCGCCGGAAACGACGTCTTCGCAAACACCCTGATTCTGGGCGTATTCCCGGAGCTTTATGCTATCGTCGCCTTTGCAGCCTGCTTCCTCATTGGAGGCATGATCCCCGGCCTGGCATAAATCCAATAATATCCCTATGTAAATAGAGCGTGTTTTTGACACGCTCTATTTTTGACCTTTCCTGAATAATTTTTAACATGAAAGCTGATTTTTTGGAGTTTACATGAAAGAAGATTGTTTGGAGTTGAAGCGCCATACGGAGTCTATACATATACTAGCAATTACTTAGGCGCTTTGACTTCAAAGAATCTGACTTTCATTCCCGGTGGCGAAAGTAGGTTTTCAGTTAAGCTCAAACGCCTTACAGCGTTACACATTTACTATCGATTACTTAGGCGTTTGGACTTCAAATAATCTCCCCTCATTATCAATGGCGAAAAACTAAGAATCTCCCCTCACTATCGATGCCGAAAACTGGCGATAAATCTCGGTGACCAAAACCGCATCCACCCCAAGGCCGCCTGAAGTCCAAAGCGCTTTTACAGAGCATCAGAAGGGCTAAAATAATAGTTTTCATGTTTTCCTCAATGAATTTAGTATATCATTATTTTTTGGTTTATTGTTCTCTCCTTATTGCCATCCACTACCTTGCATCTGATAAAATAAACACCGGCCGGTAGTTTATGACCTAAATCCATCTTCCATTCAGTGGAGTTTTGTTTAGAAGCCTGAGATAGTTGAGAAGGTTATTAGACCCGAAGCCGTTATTGTTGCTACAAAATCATGGTTGATCAGGGGAAAAGAAATGCAGCTTCGGATTCCCCCGCCTTTAAAGGCGGGGGAAAAGTCTTGTCGCGGGTATGAGCCCTCTGAATGACGGTTAAAACCGTCAGCTAAAGTCTTTTAAGGCAGATTGCAGATATAGATATTTATGAACCGAAATACTTACTGTAACCTTCTATGGTAAGATGCCTTTTCTCTATTTTACTTAGAATTTTCTTATAGCTCTTCTCAATATGAGACAAAGAAAACTTTAGAATAATGCACAGGACTGCAATAAACAAGAATAGTAAGCCAACAAAGAAGCCTCTTATGGCAATTGAATTGTATGATATCGCATATTTTATAAATGATTCTGAATTGACCATTGGTAGTAGCAATAATGGAAAACAAACTGAAAGTATCGATCCGAAAAGCAGCAAAAGGATAATTCCTTTAATTGTGCTGAGCTTTTTCATAGCTCCGTTTATATCGTTTTTTATCAATCCATATTTATGCCTTAGGACATTACATTCATGCCGGAGATTTTCGATTCTTAAGCGGGTATTTTCAAGTTCACTGAAAGGAACATCATTAATCGGAGAGTTGCGGCCACAAAACTCATACTCATTCTCATTAATGTTTCTTCTGGCAAGCCGTAGGGCAAGACGCATATTTTCTGGGCTAAAATACAAGTTATATACTGCATCTAAGCACAATTCAGCAATTGTATCAGGATCATAATTGCTTTCACTTTCAAGTTGAATCAGGCTATCCCAGAATTCTTGGCTTTGAAGAATAGTAAAATGATTATACCAATCTATTTTGATGGTTTTGAGGTTCTGTAGGGCATTCGTTCTTTGAAAAGCTATATCCCTGAACTCATATAGAATTCTACTGCTTGTATCATTCTCGCTAAGGACTCTAGAAATTAGAAAGGCACCAATTATACCAATTAATGCCGCACCGCTTTGTGCCAAAGCAGAAAAAAACCAATTGAAATCCATTGCTGTTCTCCTTCTTTTGAATAATTTAACATCAAAACTATTTAATGATTGTCATTTGTATGTCATTTTGGTATCATTGGGCTTCATAAGCTCATTATATAGATACTTATTTTTTATTTTTCTTAAAAGTTTCGATATATTTTTTATAGTAATGCTCTGATTCCTCTTTCTCTCCCAGGGCAATATCAACCAAAATCTGGATAGTTATAATCGCTCCCGGTAAGATTTTATCATAGTCAATCTCTTCAACATTCTCAATTGGATTAATCTCTAATTCGTAGTTGATTATCCACCATTTTTCGATCTTGTATATGAGATTAACGATGTCATTGAATATATGCCCAATATCATCAATGGGATTATCTACGCAATGCTTTAGAAGTCTATGAGCTATTGTATTTCGGTATTTAGTTATTCTGTTAAAAATCTGGATATCATCTGCATCAATTATATTGTTTTGTTGGTGCCAATTGATTGATGCTTGCAGGGGTCTTTGTTTCTCATCCAATGATAGAACATTCTCCTCATAATCTGAGACTTTTATTGGGTCTGGAAGGTCAGACCAATCAGAAAAGAAAACAATAGGCCTGTCGATAATTATTCCTTTCAATATTTCGTAGCTTGTCAAAAAGAGTGAGCAAAACAGTAGATATGGTTTAATCTCATCTGGGTTGAGAAACTTTTCCCACTTATCATTAACATCATCCATCATATATTCCTTTTTTAGCATGTTTATATACACTTGATTTCTTACTTCACAGAACCCTTACTTATTGTCAATCTATAATTTCCCTTTATGGCTCAATAGCCTAAACTTTTGCAGTAATCGAGCCATCATTATCATAGATTCTCAAATCTCTCTATCCAAATACTGATATCCCGGAATCTGCGGCAACAGCCCATCTTAAACCGCAGCTTTTACCGAGCGGCAGGGCAGGTTTTGCACTACTATCTGCTCTTTGGTGATGGTTTTC
The DNA here is from genome assembly GCA_023230795.1 of Candidatus Cloacimonadota bacterium. Lineage (GTDB taxonomy): Bacteria > Cloacimonadota > Cloacimonadia > Cloacimonadales > Cloacimonadaceae > UBA5456. Next base: position 2,414 of record JALNWR010000067.1, on the reverse strand, counting down.
AGGTTCACCTGCTGTGGATACTTAGCCTGCATCGCCCACAGCATCTTGATATACAGGCTATACCAGGACGGCAGACGCACACTATCGTCTCTATCCATGAGAGAGTTCAAATACATGCGAAAGTCATTTCTATAGGCCTCACTGGGGTTGATCGCCTTAATCTGGCGGGAGATATTTCGGTATGCAAGATTTTGCGGCTGGATCGGCATCTTCGGAGCGCGCCGCATCAAAGTCCGCTTTAACCTGGGGTGATAGTAGTATATGGCTCCGTCCAGCTTACCGGAAAAGCCCTTAATTCCTGCTTTTACATGTGCTTTCATCATTTCCTCCTGTTTTTTCCCATATTTCTCCCTCCCGTCAGACCGTCAAGCAGTTCTTTATCTACCCTTAATCAAGCCTTAACTATTAACGCTTGATTAAGGGTAGTTCAATGGGTGATAGACTGTCTGGAAAGAGGAAGAAACGATGAATATTGGTGTTTTTTCTTATGATGGATACTTGTAAGGGTGACACGCCATCTATAACCTTAGAGGCCAGAGAGTGGAGAATGGATATTGAAACCCTGGACTCGGAGGGGTGGATACTTAAAAGGGTTTCATTCCACATAACAATACGATAAAATGGGGGGCCATCGTAGATGGCAATAATAAATGGGAGTTGAAACTGGAACAAAAATACCAACAGTAAGTACAAATCAATGCAAGTATCCGTGTTGATCCGTTGAATCCGCTGAATCCGTGTGCCCATTAGCTTCGTTCACTTTACGTAATCTCAAGAAAAAAATAATGGGGATGCATAATTTGACTTGTGAAAACTCTTGACACTTAGGCAGGATATTCAGACCTTGTTCGCAGTGAGCGGGCATAGCTCAGTTGGTAGAGCATTAGCTTCCCAAGCTGAGGGTCGCGGGTTCGAGTCCCGTTGCCCGCTCCATTTCTATTTTAACTTCAGCTACAGCTATGGATAAATCACTTGGGACATTATTGATGATGATATCTTTAGTTTTGGTTTTCCTGAAAAGAGCTACAGCAGTCTCGTCCCCTTTATAGAATTGGCATTCACATCGAGATCGGCAAAAAGGCCGGCTTTGAACTTGGGGATAGCGGCTGCGGCGACCATGGCGGCGTTGTCCATACAGAGTTTGAGCGAGGGGAAATAGACCTTGATATTGTATCTGGCGGCTTGCTCTTGCATCTGAATGCGCAGGGCGGTATTGGCTGCCACTCCTCCGGCAATGAGGATCTTTGTATGCTGGAGCGCTCGTGCTTTGCGGATAGATTTTGAGATGAGGGGGCGGATGATGGCTGCCTGGATGCTGGCGGCGATATCGGATTGGTGTTCTTGCAGATACTGCTGGCTTTGGTTCATGATATAGGTCCGGATCGCTGTTTTAAGGCCACTATAGCTAAAATTGTAATTATCCTTTTGGGGCAGAGGATTGGGCAGATTCACGTGATCGGCATCTCCCCCACGTGCCAGGGAATCGATAATCGGGCCGCCGGGAAAGCCCAGTCCCAGGAGTTTGGCGGCTTTGTCAAAGGTTTCACCCGCAGCGTCATCCAGGGTCTTGCCCACGATCTCAAATTCGGTATCGCTGTGAAAGCTTACAAGTTCCGTGTGCCCGCCGGAAACCACCAGAGCCAGAAAAGGCGGGCTTAAATCCGGATGATCTATATAATTTGCAAAGACGTGACTAAGGAGATGATTCACGGTAATCAGGGGCTTACTCAGGCTCCAGGCCAGGGATTTGGCAAAGGCCAGACCCACGATGAGGGAGCCGATCAGTCCCGGATTTATAGATACGGCGATGGCATCTATCTCGCTAAGAGTGATACTCGCTTTCTTTAGGGCAAGCTCGGTAAGGTGCATGATGTTTTTCATGTGCAGGCGGGAAGCGAGCTCGGGCAATACTCCGCCAAAATCCAGATGTTCCGGTTGGCTGGAAATCAGATTTACCAGGACTTCATAGTCTGTGTTTAAGATCGCAACAGAGGTATCATCACAAGATGACTCAAAGGCCAGAATCAGACTCATCTGCGAGCGCGAACCTTGCTGGGCGTAATGGCTATGGCCTGAGTGCCTTCGGGCAGAGTGAGCTCCACCGTATATAGCCCATTTTCATCTGGCTGTGCGCTCACCCGGGCTGTGATTTGATTTGGACTGATCAGGTCCAAAGCAGCAGCCGGGGCTTCCAATCTTACCGCTACGCGAGAAGGCAGATATCCGGCAGGCAGGGCGATATTGGGAAATACACGGGTAGCCAGCTCGGTGCCGGAAATGCTGAGCAAGACCTTATTCTCAGATGTAGTGATATCCCCCGGGATATTTAGCTCCAGCTCGGCTTTGCCGTTTTCAAAAACATCTTGATTCACCTTTTTGGTGAGGATGGCACTGATGCCTTTGATCCTGTTTTT